>CAYNGS010000417.1:0-3615 GCA_964396625.1 uncultured Flavipsychrobacter sp. | reverse complement strand
AAAAAGCATCTTTCGTCGTTCAAATCATCCATTTTCCTCTCTGCCATCACCACACTGCTGGGGCTGGGCATCCTCATCCTGGCGAAACACCCCGCCCTGCGGTCGATAGCCGTTATATCAATAGTCGGCATCTGCTGTGTGGTGCTCACATCACAGGTCCTGATACCTTTCCTGTTCAACTGGCTCATCACAAACCGGGTAAAAAAAGGCTATGCACCCTGGACCTTCTTTGGCTGGGCGAAATCGGTTTTTGCATTCACCTATTTTGCTCTAGGCTGTTATCTCATGACCTTCCTGGGCATCTTTTTGATCAAGCTCTACCCTTTTAACAAAGCGAGTGGAAAATACCTGTATCACCGCATATTGTCGAGTTACACATGGTCTGTATTGTACATTATGAGCAATGTGAAAAAGACATTTCTCAACCCACTGAACGATGACCTTAGCAAGCCGGCCGTCATCATCAGCAATCATCAATCGTTCCTTGATATACTGGTGTCTACGGCATTAAATCCCAAAGTGATCCTGCTCACCAATCAATGGGTATGGCGCTCGCCTGTATTCGGTTCTGTCGTTCGCCTGGCCGACTACTACCCCGTTGCCGATGGAGTGGAGGACAGCATAGATAAGCTGAAGGAAAAAGTGCTCATGGGCTACTCGATCGCTGTGTACCCCGAAGGTACGCGTTCACCTGAGGCCGACATAAAACGCTTTCACAAAGGGGCATTCTACATAGCCGAAAAGCTCGGACTCGACATTTTACCGGTCGTGATACATGGTACCGCCTACACAATGACCAAGGGCGACTTCCTACTGAAGGATGGCGTCATCACGGTGAAATACCTGCCGCGCATAGAGCAACGCGATGCCAGCTGGGGCCACGGCTACCACGAGCGTTCCAAAAATATATCGAGGTATTTCAAAGAAGAATATGAAAAGATCAGGTCTGAGATCGAAACACCAAGATACTTTCGCGAGCAACTTATATACAACTACCTGTACAAAGGGCCCGTGCTGGAGTGGTACATGCGCATCAAGACAAAGCTGGACAAGAACTACGAACAGTTTCATGCCCTGGTGCCGCTGCGGGGCAAAATACTGGACCTAGGATGCGGATATGGATTCATGTCTTACATGCTTCATTTCCTGTCAGGGCACAGAAGGGTGACCGGTGTTGATTTTGACGAAGAGAAAATTGCGACCGCCAACAACTGCTATTTAAAAACGGACCGTGTCAACTTTATCAATGCGAATGTTGTAGACTATTCATTTGATGAACACGATGCCTTTATCATCAGCGACGTGCTTCATTACCTGCAGCCGGCGGAGCAGGAAGCACTGCTGGCGCGATGCATCACCAGCTTAGCACCCGGCGGTGTGATCGTAGTAAGAGATGGAGATACCGAACTGACCCAGCGCCAAAAAGGAACCGCGCTCACCGAGTTCTTTTCTACAAAAGCTATCGGTTTCAACAAGACTTCCGGTAAGCCTTTGTCGTTCCTGTCCTCGTCGCATATACGGGAGATCGCTGCCAGGCAAGGGGCAACGGTCGAGCAGATAGACAATACACACTACACCTCTAACCTGATCTTTGTGATCAGAAAAACCACCGCCCCTGCCTATGCATAACTATGATGTAGTTATCATCGGCAGCGGCCTCGGGGGGCTTGTTTGCGGCGCAGTCCTCAGCATGAACGGCTTCAAAGTCGGCATATTTGAAAAGAACCGGCAAATAGGCGGCTGCCTGCAGACCTACTCACGCGACAAAGTGATCCTTGACACAGGAGTACATTATATAGGCGGACTGGATGAAGGCCAGCAGCTTCACCAGGTCTTCAAATACCTCGGCATCATGGACCAAATCAAGCTGAAGCGCATGGACATCGACGGGTTCGATCACATTGGTTTCCACGATGAAGAAAAAACCTACCGGCTCGCGCAGGGTTATGATAATTTTATCATTCAGCTGCTAAGCGATTTCCCCGGCGAAGAAGACGCCTTGCACAAGTATTGTAACAAAATAAGAGAGGTCTGCAACAAGTTTCCTCTTTATAATCTGCGCACCGGCGACTACAAGGAAAAGGAAGATGTGCTGGATATACCAACCTGCTCCTTCATAAACTCCCTAACCACGAACAAACGCCTGCAACAGGTACTGGCGGGCAACAACCTGCTGTATGCCGGCGAAGCTGATAAGACCCCCCTGTACATTCATGCCCTTATCACCAACAGCTTCATTGAAAGCGCATGGAAGTGTGTGGATGGCGGCTCGCAAATAGCTAAATTGCTGGGCCGATGTATTACCAGGCATGGTGGCAAACTGCACCGCAATGCCCGCGTCAATAGCATCTTTGCAGAGACCGGGCGGGCAGAATATATTGTACTTGACGGTGGTGAAAAAATTACCGCAAAACACTTTATCTCCAACCTGCACCCCGCGCAAACAATGGAAATAACTGAAAGCACTACCCTGCGCAATGCATACCGCGACCGTATAAAAGGCCTTGATAACTCGATCGGGACCTTCCTTGTAAATGTCGTTTTGAAACCCGATACTTTTCCCTACCTCAACCACAATTACTACTATCACGAAACCGGCGATGCGTGGCAGGGGGTAAACTACACCGATGCAGACTGGCCGCTAACCTATGCGCTGTTCGTGAACGCATCATCTAAATGCGAACAATATGCCGACAGCCTGACCCTGATGACCTACATGCGCTATGAGGACGTCGCGAAATGGCAGCATACCTACAACACAGATACCGCAAAAGACGACCGAGGCGCAGAATACCTTGCCTTTAAAAACGAGAAGGCTGAAGGCCTGCTTGATGTGGTGGAGAAAAAGTTCCCCAACATACGGTCGTGTATAAAGGCATACTATGTAGCCACCCCCCTCTCTTACCGCGATTACCAGGGCACAGCCGATGGCAGCATGTATGGAATTTCCAAAGATTATCACAACTCGTTCAAAACATTTATATCACCAAGAACCCGGCTCCCCAACTTATTTCTCACCGGTCAAAACCTGAACCTGCATGGCATCCTTGGGGTCACTATCAGCGCCCTGATCACATGCGGTGAGTTCATAGAAATAGGACAACTATTAGATAAAATAAACAAAGCCTGATTATGATACATACACCATTCACACTTGAAGAGGCAATTGACATCCAGGAGGATTTTGAGGACCTGGTGGACACCGATTTTAAGCCCGACGCATCGTCACCGGTGTTTGAGATAACCAATGTGCTCGTGTGTCCATTCAACGACCATGACAAGAAGCTGTTTGCAGACAGATATAACCTGGCAAAGGAAGACGAAGACCCGCTCAGCGCTTATACCGGTACAGAGTATGATGTGATCGTCTTCGCCTTGAACCTCGTTGATGAGTCGAACTATATCTATATAGATATACGGTCTTTTGCTGAGCGAATGGGCATTAACTACACCTACCCCGGAGGTGACCAATAGCGCTTTACAGGGACCGATAAAGGAAAAGTTAAAATGCCGGCAAAAGCCGGCTATTATGTATCTTTGCGGCCTTTATAATTTCAACTGTTTGGCACCAAAGAGAAGCATGCTGCGAAGGTTTTTCCGTGTCCTGTTCTATAC
>CAYNGS010000416.1:0-3616 GCA_964396625.1 uncultured Flavipsychrobacter sp. | reverse complement strand
GGATATTTTTCGGTATTGCCCTTGCGATCACAGGCATAGTTATGATGCTGTCAACCCTGCACATACTGCCATGCTTCACGCTCGAATTTTCGTGGCCTTTTATTTTGATGTTCATAGGCTTGTTCATAGGCATCAAGAATGGCTTCCGTAATAACGCCTGGTGGATTCTTATCGTTATTGGCCTTGCAAATGTCACCCCACAGTTTACTGTCATGGGTCGCCCTTCCCGCGATTTTGCCTGGCCGGCTATCATTATTATAATAGGGATCGCACTTGCCATACGCCCGCGCCGTTACCACTGGCAACCCGGAAAGGCAATGAGCTCATCCATCACCAGCGACAGCAACCTGAATATAGAAGCAACTTTTGGCGGAAGAAAAGAAGTAGTTACTTCAAAAGATTTTAAAGGGGGCATTGTTACAGTGACGTTTGCTGGTTGTGAGGTAAATCTGTCACAGGCTGATTTTACAGAGCCCTCGGTTGTATTAGATTGCCGGGTTTCGTTTGGTAGTGTAGAGATCATTGTTCCTTCCAATTGGGAGATACAAAACGAGATAAGCCCATCGTTCGGCAGTGTGGAAGACGAGCGAACCATACAGACCTCGAATACAAATGAAGTTAGGAAAATACTCATCCTGAGGGGCAGTTGCTCTTTTGGCAGCATCGAAATAAAATCATATTAATCACTCACTTTATAGCACTACTAGTAAATTATGAGACCATTTACCGCACAGATCATTTACCGTATCGAATGTGAGGGTTTGCCTACCGACCAATACGAAGAGCAGTGGCGCCTGGTTTTTGCCGACAACGAAACAGATGCAATTGCACAGGCAAGAGAATCAGGCAAAAAGGAAGAGTCAACGTTCATAGACCGGCAGGGAAGAACAATGTGCTGGCGTATGATAGCCGTGAAGGACCTGCAGCCAATAGAATTGAAAAACTGGGGCTTACTGTTCTCGGTTGTCAGAGATGCTGAGATGATCGCAGCGCCGATATGGGCAGCATAAAGCCCGGCCGGATATTTTAAAAATTAATTGTTTCTACGGGCGATATTCCTGTAAGAAGAGTTGACTTTGCTTCTTTACAATAGCGTTCGCCATTATACCACCCGCATTCTACTAAATAATCTTTACTTTTCGCCCGATTGAGAACCGTAAAAAAAAATATCCATTGGGTGGCCTGGTTGCTGATACTTACGGTATTTGCAATTCACGTCTACATTCTTCACCTCGTACTCCATTTCGACTGGGTCGTAACACTTGAAGATGCGGCCTGCAGCACCGTTATTTTTTCACTGGCCGTGTGGAGCATCGTACTCATCATCAGGTCCTACCCTACCAGCGCAGCCATATTTACCTATTCGCTGCTTATGGCGCTCATTATAACCGTAGCTGCAACGATGGCCGAGTACGGCACAATGAAGTGGATGATACCAAACGACTACAACGATTATAAATTGTGGCTGAGACATACGCTGCCTGTTCGTTTCATCATCGTCTGGATATTTGATAGCTGGGTTGCAACAAACTCTGCGTTGCGCAAAAACATAATAACACTTGAGAACCGTTTTCAGCAGCAAACAGATGCATCGGTACTGCTGAAGGAAGCCGAGCTGTTTAAATTGAGGCAACAATTGCAGCCGCACTTCCTGTACAACAGCCTGAACTCCATCAGCGCACTGGTTATGATAGCGCCTGATAAAGCACAGGAGATGATAGGCAAACTGTCCGATTTTTTGCGCAGCTCGGTGAAGAGAGAATCCGAAAACACTATACCCGTAGCCGACGAGCTGGACTACATTCAATCTTATCTTGCAATAGAGTCGATAAGGTTTGGCGACAGGCTGCAGGTGCAGATCGAAAAAAAGTATGCGGAGCACGCCACTATCCCGCCCTTTCTGTTACAACCCATCCTGGAAAATGCAATAAAATTCGGTTTGTACGGCAATACGGGCACCGTGAATATTCGCATCCATATTATATCGGACGGCCCTGTGCTTACGCTTACCGTTACTAACCCCTACGACGCAAATATGCAGCCACCGAAAGGTACCGGCTTCGGCCTGGAGGGTATACAGCGCCGGTTGTACCTGCTCTACGCGCGCACCGACCTGCTGGAAACCAAAAAAGACAAAACGTATTTTACAACTGTGCTAAAAATACCACAACAAAATGTACAAAGTTATCCTGATAGACGATGAACCGCTGGCAAGGCAAATGCTCAGGACCCTGCTGCAGCCATATACACAGGTAGAAATAGTGGCAGAGTGCGGCGATGGATTTGAAGGCTTTAAAGCAATACAGGAGCATAACCCTGACCTTATATTCCTGGATATACAGATGCCTCGCGTAAATGGATTCGAGATGCTGGAACTGCTGGAAAACCCTCCGTCGGTGATCTTCACTACTGCCTTCGATGAGTATGCCGTTAAGGCATTTGAATCGCATGCAGTCGACTACCTCCTTAAACCGATTGTAAAAGACCGTTTTGAAAAAGCCATGCAAAAATGGCTGCAGCAGGCGGCGGCGAAGGAGACACCTAAAGTGGCCACCTTGCTTGAGAACAATATTTATGAAGGTTACCAGCACCGTATCGTTGTAAAGGATAACGGGCTGATCAGAATTATTCCTGAGCAGGAAATATTTTACATCGAAGCCAATGACGACTACATAAAAATTGTAACGAAAGACGGCAGCTATCTGAAAAAAAGCACCCTTTCTCACATCGAACAGACGCTTGACCCTCAGCAGTTCGTTCGTGTGCACCGTTCCTACCTTGTGCCTGTCACACAGTTATTGCGGATAGAGCCGTACGAAAAAGAAAGCCACATAGCGCTGCTGCATTGCGGCGCAAAAGTAATGGTGAGCAAGAGCGGCATGGCGAAGCTGAAAAGTTTGTTAGGGTGGTAAAATACGGGATCTTTGACTTACTGCTGCTGACTCGTTACCTGGCGCACGAAGCGTTCAATAGTGTACCTGGCAAGTTGTCCTGAAGGTCCGTCCAGAGAATATTCACATGCATGAGTAGCCCATGGCAATCCCAGCAGCAGGTGCTTCACATTATTTTCCTGCAATCTCCGGTCAAGCATCTCACTCTGTTCAAAATGTACGTGCGCATCATTGCCACCATGAATAAGCAATGTGGGCGGCGTTTGCAGGGTAACATAATTTATAGGTGAGGCCTCATAATATTTTTGCGGAACTTCGACATCCGTGCCACCCAAAAAATCTTCTATTACTTTTTGCGAGTGCATTACCGCAGGATTGTCAGGGTGATGGTATGCCCATACAAGATCGGTAGGACCATAAAGGCTCACTACACCTTTGATATCCCGGTCGTGGAGCGTATATGCAGACGCAAGCACTACTTGGCCGCCGGCAGACCTGCCAAGCAATACAAATCTACTGGTGTCTATGTTCAGTTCTGCCGCATGTATCTTCAGATATGTTAGCGCCGCGTGCACATCTTCAACCGGAGCTGGGCTTTTGTATTCCGGTGCTAACCGGTAGTTTATGCTGGCAACATTGTATCCTTGACGGGCAAGATACCAGCTTATGTCGGGTAATTCCTGGCTATTGCCGCTTTTCCAGGATCCTCCGTGCACCACAACTAC
>CAYNGS010000415.1:0-3619 GCA_964396625.1 uncultured Flavipsychrobacter sp. | reverse complement strand
CCGGTATTCTCCACAAGCTTTAGATAAAGGGTTTCAGCGAAAGTTGAAACCTTTTTTTTGTCTGGTTTAAACAGGTTTGATTTTCCGTTCTTTTATAAAAATACAAAAAGTTCTTTACTACAGTTACTACGTACTACAAAAGAGTCTGAAAGCATTAAGGAGTATAAATAGTAAGTTGTAGTAACTGATATTTTATAGCTTACTACAATTACTACATTAGTGATAGCAATGCTTTTACCTCTTTGTAGTAATGTAGTAAGTAATATTTTAAATAATCGAATTATTTTATATTTTTACCTCACAAATCAAAAACTATGAAAAAGGTATTTATTGCAATCTCATTGTTTAGTGTATTGATCTCTTGTGGTCCTAGTGCAGAACAAAAAGCCGCAATAGAAAAAGAAGTAATACAAAAAATGAAGGCTGAAGAAGATTCAATGGCAGCAATAAAAGCACATGAAGATGAAATTACAGCAGCACAACACAAACACGATGATTCCATTGCCAATGCTGTTGCAGCGCAATATGAACAAAAAGAAGCTATACAAAACAATAAAGAGACATTGAATAGAATGCAGAATCAATATAATATTCTTCAAAAAATGCTTGTCGATGATGATGCAAAATTGGTCGTACTTAACGACAGGAAGAACCGAGATGCTCAATTTCATCTTGGTCGTACTCAAAACCAAAGAGAACAATGGTTAAAAAATGACCAAACGCAAATTGATAACTTGAAAATTCAAATGGAAAACATTAAACGCCAAATGAATAATTTAAAAGCTAGCGCCGAAAAATATAAATAACCTTATTCTAAGTTTTTATTTTTTACCCAATAGACTTTTGTAGGCATTTTACTGTCTCCAATGGATAAACAAGTCAAAATCGCCCGCAAGGGCGATTTTTTCATGTTGGCTGAGGGTGAAGTTTTTTTCCGTTTAACCTTTCTTTTCCTCCTGCACCTTGGCGATAAAAGTATCTGCATACTTCTCAAGGGCGGTCTTGGCGGCGGACTTGTATTTTTCCCGGGTCGTCTCTATTACCACGGGATTCATTGATTTGGCAAAGGCGAAAGCCTTGTTTTTTAGCCTCGAGGGGTCCTGGTTCACAGCAGTCTCATACTTTGTGTCTGTTTTCAGATCCTGCTGCAGGGATACATTCTGGGCCTGAGACTTTGCATTCCAAAGCAGCGAATTGGTGTCAGATGGCAGTATCTTCATATCGGGTTTTGTGGCCGAATGGTATTTATAAGAGGTGGTGACGGTATAAGGGTAGTAACCTGAGGGATAGACGGACCCGCCCGTTGATATTTTGAGATTTACAAGTATGTCGGCAAAGTCGACGGTTACGTAAAAGAAGCCTGCTGCGCCGCCGATTTCGTTACAGAAGTTCGAGGCTTTTTTGATCTTGCCGAAAGCGAAAGCAGCGAACCCGCCATATAAAATATTTCCCTTGTTGGCGTTAAACGTCACCCATACCTGGTCGCTCCCTTTCTGCTCATCGTTTGAAACGGTTTTTTCGTCAGCGTCTTTATAAAAATCAGTTGCGGCTATCGTCTTCCAGGCTACTGTGTCAATGCCCTTCTCTTTCAGCTTTTTTTGAAAATAGGAATAGAAATAGTCCGTTATCTCCTGGAAATCCTCGCTCGTCAGTTGCCCGTCGGTGGTCTCGAGGTATGCTGTCAGCTTAGCGCCAGCCGATTTGCCGGTCGATCTTTCTTTTCCCATGGTCGACTCGGTGCTGGTGAGCTTATAGCTTACCGTGAGCTGCGCGACACCGAATTTGTCGATATGCTTCATTACTTTGCCCGCGGTCTGAATGGCGTCTGTGTTTATTTTGCCGTCTGCTGATGTCTGAGCCGTTGTGGCTGTCGCGATAAAAAGCATCGCAATCATCGAAGTGATCATGTTGGTATTCATAAGTATTTTTTTACGGAGTTATTCAAAATTTTTTTTACATTTTTTCGAACTGCAGGCTGCGAACATATGCTCCGTTGGCACCCGTCACCCGCAGCAAGTAGGTGCCGCTGCATAGCGTCCTTATATCGAGAGACTGTTGCCGGCCGATGGCCATGCGGGAAAACATTTTTGTACCTGTGATGCTCAAAACAGAAATGTCGTAACCGGCTTCCAACCCGGCGACTGTCAGCAGATCGTGGGATGGGTTGGGGTATAGGGTCACCTGCGGGGGAGCAGCATCGCTGGCAACCGATGTTGTGCCGGCTGAAGCAAACGCAATATACCATGGGCTGCCCGCAATATCGAATGCCCTGATCAATGCTTTGGTATTTTCATTGAACACCGACACTGAGTCGTTGAAGTGGTGGATAACCCATATCTCTGGGCGGTAGGGGTGCCGGTAGATATTGATGGGTGTTCTGTTGCCGCAGTCTATGGAGTCTGCGAGGCTTAGGTCGGAGGTATTGTATATCCTAACTGTATTATTGTTTGTGTTGCACACGAACAATTTGCTGCTGTCGTGGCTCACTACCATATTGCTAAAGCCAAGGGGTGCAGTGCTTATTGAGTCAATGACCGTTTTTGTAACGGCATTGATCTTGAAGAGCTTCTGAGACACCGAGGCTCCCTTATAGCCAATAGTGCCTCCCGGTGTAAATTTTACGCCGCCATAGTCATAAGGCGAAGGCGCCAATATCATGGTTGTCGCCGTGAGCCCTGACGTATAGTCGACTATGTGCACTTTGCCGCTGTCGGACACCCACACTTCCTTGCTCCATGGCCGCTCCTCTACCTGCCACGGTGCCCCTAACAGTATGCTGTCGGTAAGTGTTTTGGTAATGGTATTGATGCGGCAAAGCGAATGATCTGTAAGTCCGAACAATGTATTGGGCTCATTGGATGAGGCCAGGTTTCGCATATAGATGCCCATGGAATCCGAGAAGCTGATGCCGGCCACGTCTATAAAATACAGCTTGCTGATAGTGGGCGAAGATGCGTAAAACCGGCTGCCGTCTTTTGATGCCGAAACAAATGGAAAGCCGCCATTGCCGAGTGTTCCTGTTTTTGTGTATGTATCGCCGTTTACTACGCCCATTCCACCGGTGCCAAAGCCCCCGGCAAGCACTGTTTGCGCACCGGCGCGAAGTGTGGCGATGCTCATTAAAGCTGCAGCCGTGAGAAAAGTAATTATGTTTTTCATATGCAAAGGATTTTTTTGAGTACGAAGAATGGCACAAAAGTGATGCGACTTTATAAGCCGGACAATAAGGCATTTGCCATATTTTTTATAATTTGGGAATGACCATGAAGGTTTTTTTTACGATACTGGTTACACTTGCATCTCTTGTTGCACAGGGGCAGGGACAATTTCGTTTTCGGCATTTCACCATTAAAAACGGTTTGTCACAAAACACGGTAAACTGTATCCTGAAAGACAGGCAGGGCTATTATTGGTTCGGGACGCAGGACGGACTAAACCGGTTTGACGGATATTCTGTAAGGGTATTTCGCCACGAGCAGCACGACAGCACTACCATTTCCGACAATTTTATTCTGTCGATGACGGAAGATACCTCAGGAAACATATGGGTGGGAACACGAAACGGGTTCAATTTTTTTGACAAGGCGACGAACAGGTTCAGGCACATCGTATTGAATAA
>CAYNGS010000414.1:0-3632 GCA_964396625.1 uncultured Flavipsychrobacter sp. | reverse complement strand
GGCCGGGTCCATTTTGCATCGCCTTGTATCAGGATATCTTCTTTCGGTATATTTTCAGCTACTGGCTGGTCTTCACTTTAATAAGTAACTAAATTTACTACTATTATTAAATATTTATGCTTTTTAATAAAATTTATTTACGAATATGCCGAAACTCGCCTGTGCCTCAGTCGAAACTGCCATCAGTGCACAAGAAAATGTTAAACAAGCCTACCCGCATTGTTCAGGCAAAGCCGCAAACGGGCTAACTTCGTAAATGCTCTTGTAAAAACTCCATACAATGAATCGCATCACATCTTTTTTATCCGTCTTATTACTGGCAGCCAGCCTCAGCTCGTGCGGACAAACCGTTTCACCGCAGAAGGCTCAAAAAGTTGCCTCCACATTTGCCGCTGATCCGGTTCCCAAAGACCTGTCTAAATATAGCCAGGCCACATTTGCCGCGGGCTGTTTCTGGCATGAGGAAACACTTTTCGAGAGCATCAAGGGAGTGGTCGATGGTGTCTCCGGCTATGCCGGTGGCAACACAAAGAATCCAACTTACGAAGATGTGGAAACCGGTAGTACCGGACACGCCGAAACGGTGAATGTATATTACGACAGTACGAAGATATCGTACCCTACGCTGCTGCAGATCTATTTCGAATCGCAGGAAGATCCCACACAGGTGAATGGCCAGGGTCCGGACGAAGGCACGCAGTATCGCTCCATAGTGTTTTACCGCAATGCAAAGGAAAAGGAAATGGCGCAGCAGTACATTGACAAGATGAACAGATCGGGAAAATACAAAAGCCCTATTGCAGCGCAGATAGTTCCCTTTACCGAGTTTTGGCGCGCCGAAGACTACCACCAGCACTACATAGATCACAACACCGACAACCCCTATGTGCAGCATGTTTCCATCCGGGATATAGCACGCTTCCAGGCTGCACACCCCGACATGGTTAAACCTGGCCATAGTTTCGTTGGGAAGTAAATGAGAGGTTGAACAATTAGCTGATTAGCTGATGTGCTGATTAGCTGACGCACTGCGTGAGTCACTCGTAGAACGGTAGCAAATTCATTTAGTATACCAAATGCGCTACATACCAATGGTGAGTCAGCCCGGTGGAGCATCAGCTAATCAGCTAATGAACACATCAGCTAATTGATCCCAGGCATCAGCTAATCAGCTAATGAGCACATCAGCTAATTGATCCCGGTCATCAGCTAATCAGCACATAAGCTAATCAGCTAATTATCTCAAGGTTTTTCCTTGTATCTGAATACTACGCGTTTGCCATTGTTCACGTTGGTACTGCAAACCACCAGCTCGCAATTGCTGAAGTTGCGGAACTTGAATTCGAAGTCATGGCACTCGCCATCCAGTATGGTCATTTGGTTCTTTGTCAGCACTTTTTTGATGTACATCATCCGGCCGGGCAGGGTAGCCTTGTCGGCAATACCCACCGGCATTATCCTGAAGCATTTGGGTATCTCATTCCCTTCTTTTTCTTCAAATTTTTTGGTCACATGCCACTCGGGAAAAAATATCGACCGTTCTTTCAGCTTGCCGTTTTCGCCGTAAAAGAAAGATTCAATATGCACTACGTCTTTATTGTTGTCATTAAGGCGCACCTCCTTATACTTCACGTTCTTCTTATCATAATATGATTTGGTGTAAAACTCAACCCTGCCATTGTTGTACGAGGTTTCGGTAACGATCACATCACCCGTCTTTTTGTCGGTAAAGTGGTCATACGACTTGCGGAAACTACTGCCGTTAACCTTATTTTCCTCTGTATAATAGGTTTTGAAACCCTTGTCATCGTATCGCCACTCTTTCGACTTCAGCAGGTTATCATCCTTGTAGTCTTCCGTTTTTATCTCCAGCTTTTTTGCATTCAGGTAGTGTACGGTCTTATAAATGCTTTTATCGCGAAATGGAAACGACACTACGAGTATCACCAGGCTGTCAGGAGAGGTGAATATCTGCGAACTGTCGGTTATGTTTAGTTTAATACTGTCTGCAAAGGCAACATTATATCCGTATTCGTGCGTAAGGGTGCCTGTGGGGTAGTTATTCCAGCCTGCTTTAAAAACGGGCTGAGCCCACAGGGCAACAGTGATAGAGCAAAGGACAAGCGTAAAAATGCTTCTTTTCATTTCTTACCAATCAGCTTACAAAGTAAAAAACGCAGCCTGTATTGTCAATTTTTTTTTGTACCACCTTGTGAATATGCGGATTATATCAAAAAAACAGCCCCGAATTATCGGGGCTGAGCAAAAATACCTGCATTTAAAATTATTTTTTATTCGTATCCTTCTTTTCAACCCCAACCTGGCCGAGGTAGAAATTCAAACCAAATGAAAACACGGAATACATGTCATTGTAATTGTTGTTGGCAGTTGGTTTCGCAAAATTGTAGCCGTCTAAGTAGTCAGAGAATGCGTAGTTGAACTGGTAATTCATGTTAAACATACACCTCTTTGTGATGTGCAGATTGAAACCGAGAACGAAGGGGATATAAAAGTTGTTCGTGATCGTCTTGATAGAAGACTTGTTAACATCAGTGATATACACCTTGTCCTTTGCTTTAAACTTTTGGGTGATGTTAGAAACCTGGTTGCGCATAATGCCTGCGCCGGTACCGATATAGAGGCCGAACAAGGTCTTTTGTCCGAAGTTATGCGGGTGTTTGAAGAGATCGCCTATAGACATACGGGCAGTGGCATCCAGCGTAGTGATCTGGTTGTACACGCTTAGCCCGTTGGTCCAGTGGTTCCTTGTTTCGTAGTCCGACAGGGCGCCGTGCTGTAACTGCGCATCCAGTGAAAACCATGGACCAAGGTTCCGCTCATAATTCAAACGAAAAACGGGTTCGGAATTGGAATGGTTCAGGTTACCGTATATTTCACTAAAGCCCATGCCGAAACCTACCGTATTCTTGCTGTATGGGTAGTAGGGGTCCAGCCTCACCTGCGCAAAAGACGACATACAGGTAGCTATGCAAAGCGACATTAAAGTGATAAACTTGATTTTCATATGCGATATTTTATGCAAATTTAATGAATCGTTAATACTTCCACAAATTCTTTTTGAAATTACGTAACTCCGTTTCTATGCGTTCAGCCTCTTTCTTCTGTTTCTCATCGTCATTAGGATACTTGGCTTCAATACTCATGTCATCGGGGCTTGATTCCTTCACGATCACGCCCTTGAAGTTGTGCTGCACAAATATGTCATCATAACTCTCGTTGTATATGTCGCGGCGGGTATCATATACCTCGCGGCCGGCAAATGAATAACGGCACTGCGGGAAATACAACCAGAAGGGGTGGGTAACACCCACATAGTCGCCCGTACTTGTCAGTACCTTCTTCACAGGCGCCAGCCCCACGATCAGCGTGATCACCCTGCTATGCACCTTGTCATAGTAGATATCTTCCTTGATCTCAAATTTTGTAACTGATTCAGGATTGAAGGAGTTGAACACTGCATGCGAACCTATCTGCACACCGGTCGAGTCGAAATCAGGTACAATAGAGCTGTCAGAAAGCATCTTCATCACCTTGTTGTAAGTATACCTGCTGGTAAACTTTTCGTCGGCATAGGCGATCAGTTTCTCTGCCTTTATCGCTTCCATGATCAC
>CAYNGS010000413.1:0-3640 GCA_964396625.1 uncultured Flavipsychrobacter sp. | reverse complement strand
CCTTAACAGTATTTTAGCTTCTTCGGTAATTCTGCCATTTATGATCTCAGTGGTGTTGCTGCCTGTGGTTTCTTTCAATACCTTATTCAGATGATTGATGTGTATGCTCAGTGTCTTGGCAAAATCAATTGGTGCCCTCAGTTGTATCACTTGTCCTTCACTTTCTATCGGGAACTGCCGCTCTAACAATTCGATAAATAATGATGTGATCCTACCGGCGGCATTTGTGGCGCCGGCTGCACTTTCCATAGGCTTTAGTTTTTGCCCGGTATGTATTAGCTCCTGTAAGTAATTGCGCAGCAAATCATATTTAAATGCATAGTCGGATGAAAGCTCTGCGTCCATTTTCCTGAATATAGCTTCCATTTCCTGGTATTGTGCATCATTTAACTGAAATACAAAATCACTGTTTGGCTGGTATATGGGTAGCTCGTCAATGATCAGGCCTGTTTTAGATTTAGCTAAGAATTCTTTGGTGAATACGCAAAAAAATCCTTCCTGCTTTTTGGCTTGCGGGGTGTACCTGTATGGAATCTTGGGTGTGGAAAATAAGATCCCTTGTTTTTCTATAAGGACAGTTTTGCCGGCGTACTCAACAAGATTTTTACCTCTTATTAAACTGATCTTATAATATAGCCTGCGGTTATAGGTCATCTCAGGCTTTTTCTTTCCACTGAAATAAAATTTTTTAGTGTCGAACACATTAAAATGTCCAAAATCGTTCGAGCCGTTATTTTCTAAAAAACCATCAAGGTAATGGTCATTGTCACCGAAAATTTCTTTATAAAACGCCGCTATGCTTACATTTTCCATTATTGCAAAATTCAAATAACTGCAAAGTTATAAATCCCTTGACGCATTTTTATTGCAAATAGCAGAAACAATTTAGAGGTGAACTCGAATCAGGACCAAAAAGTGGCTTTGATGTCAATAGGAGCGGAAACTTCGCATAGGCTTGAATGCGAGACTATTTCTTTTTATACATTTATTTAATATTGCCTGCGACCGACGGAATTTTTGTTGAAACAGCACATCATTTATTAGTATTTTTAGCTGGTCAATCTTCACTTAAATCGGTTCTGAGCTTTTTATGAAGCGGCCGCTCATATTATTGATCTTATCATTGATCTTATTAGCCAAAAGCCGGGCGCAGAGCGTTATTGATACTAACCGGGATGCCGCCACGCTCAATCTGCGAAGCATGTCTTTGCTGATGAGCAATAGCAAGTGTGTTAGGGTGGCGGAAATTCGCAACGACGGGAGCGATGAATACACTACTATGATCATATTCCATCATAGTATAACTGCATCGGACACAGCCGATGTGGCCACGCCTGCACCTGCGGAGACGGTTGTCCGCGACACTGCGAGCATCGCAGCACTTGACCTCGTTGGTATGGCAGCGTTGGAAATGGTTGGCATTATATCCGCTGACATGGCGGGTGTAGCTATGCTGGATGTGGGCAATATAGTTCTATCAGAGCCTTTTATTATAGTGAGAGATACCGTTGGTGCATTAGATGTGGCCGGACTCGCTGCTCTCAGTGTGGTTAGCGCATCTGCACAGGAAGTTGCCGGTGTCGATGTACCCGAAATGCCGCCTGTAGAGATACAGGATGCTGAACCTGTGCTGCGTCCACCTGCTGACAGCAGCATTATAACGCCTGATGTTGCGAAGAATGCCGAAGTGAGAATGCCTGTTGAGGTCATGCATCTTTCGCAGGAGGGGTACAGCCTGCTGGAAAAACTGGAGGGCTACGCTCCTGCTTTGTATAACCTGGGTGATGGGGGATACACAATAGGTTTTGGATTTTTTGTACCGTATAATGAAAGTGATAAGTGGAGCCGCGGTATGACATGGGAGCAGGCTGCAAGCATGATACAGCAAAAGGTGCCGGCTTATGAGGCGCAAGTGAAAGAGTATGTAAACGTTCCGCTGACGCAAAATGAATTTGACGCGTTGACCATGCTGGCTTATAACCTTGGCGGATTTTCGAAAGCGACGAGTATAATAAACGATATAAACGAGCAGGTTGAATTTGAGAAATTGCAGAGTGACTGGAAAAGATTCGTGCACTCAAAAGCTCCGAATGTAAGCAGGGGACTGATGAGAAGGCGCAAAGACGAAATAGAAGTCAGGAAGTCGTCAAATTATCAGCCTGATAGAAAAATTCAAGTATATAAAAGCAAACGGTAATGAAAAAATACACCCTGGTAATATTGTCGTTGATCCTTTGGGGCAATTCATGCCCTGCACAGGCAACAGATACAACTGCAGTTCTTAACACCCTTTTCAAGTGCTGGCGTGCTGTAGGGCATGAATATTCGTCGATCTACGGACTTGATGAAGACGAAATAAAAACGTATTCGAAACAAAAGGTGTGCTTTACGAGAGACAATATAGCTATGTACTATGGTGCGTTGTTTGCACCGCATTACTCGATTAAAAAGGTAAATGCTGAAAGCTTTGCGAAGAACAATTTTGATTGCGACAAGGGCAAGCTGGGTATATTGAGGGACAGTGTTTACGAGATCAATATCTCATCTACCGCAAAATCTGCACAAAACGGAACCTTGCACAAAATGACGGACGTGATAGCCTTTGACGGTGACTTCATTTACATTGTGAAGGACGGTGTGATCTTTAAACTGTATGACAGTGATGCGAAGACCAGTGTGCGGTCTTCAAATTAAGTTGCGATGGCGGTGTCTGCAGCCACGCTTTGCCTGCGAAAATTGTTTAGTTCTTTTCGACCATCTGCTTAAAGAGGTTCAGCTGATCCTGAGACTGCTTTTTACCTCTTAGTATTGCACTATCATTTTTATTGAATTGATATTAATTAGAAAAGCTAATACCAGCGAGGGCGCATTATCGATTTACTAGGGTAGCATGGCCCATCCGCAGATAGAATCCCTTGTTGGTTTTACTAATAACTTTGAAGGGACAAGTTAACACCAACAGGGGCACATTATCTATTTACCTGGGCAAAAGACCCATCGCACGATTGAGTACCCTCCTGGTATTTCTAAACAAGCATCAAATAGAAATTCGAGTTTCGAGGCTCATTATTAGAGGTTTGATTGTGTTTAGAATCGTTAACTCATTTATTGGCCGTTAAAAACAATATTATGCAAAATTATCAGCATTTCGTTGGCATTGATGTATCAAAGGACACATTGGATTATGCAGTAGTTTGTGATGGAATCCAAGCGTTTTACCTACAAACAGAAAACACTATTATAGGTATTAAAACATTCATCAAAGCGTTAAAAAAGATAGGTGTCCTTAACTTTAAGGATGTGGTGTTCTGTATGGAACATACCGGTATTTATTGCCACCATCTGGTTTCTTACCTCACTTCATCGCAGTATGATTTATGGCTTGAATCCCCGGTACAAATCAAAAAATCACTAGGCATTCAACGCGGCAAGAATGACAAGGTTGATGCCAAGCGAATTGCTATGTATGCATTTAAAAACCGGGATGCAGTAAGCCTTTGGCAACCTCCAAGAAAAGAAATCCTAAAACTAAAGCACTTATCCAGTGTCCGGAACCGTATTATAAAAACAATTGGTATCCTTAGCAAAATATTCATCGAAAAATCATTTTATGATACGGAGTTAATACAAATGACAAAGA
>CAYNGS010000412.1:0-3642 GCA_964396625.1 uncultured Flavipsychrobacter sp. | reverse complement strand
ACCACCGCCAACCCTATGCACATATTCCATTCACAAGGCATCTTTACAACCACGCTTATTACCAACAACCATATTTGTGTAGACAGCTTTAAGCTGCAGGACTCCATTGTGCATGTACTGAATCCTACGTTTGTTGATACGCCACTCATTCCCTGCCAGGACAGCCTTGTGACGTTTACGAACACTACGGTGAGTACCAGCGATAATATAACCGGCTATGAGTGGCTCTTTGGCGATGGCAGCACAAGCAACGCGATCAACGTAACGCATGTTTTCAAAAATTCGGGCGTTTATAATGTGCAGTTAATTGCCAGGGATTTCATTTCATGCTATGATACGTTCTCTATGAAAATACCTATCGATTCCACCACTGCGCTACGGTTGTCGATTACGGATAGCGTTATCTGCCGAAGCTCGTACGTCACTTTCTACGGCAATTACACCAGTATCGGAAATATTGGTGTGACATGGGATTTCGGCGACGGCGACAGTGTGAAAAATCAGAACCCTGTGTCTCATGCCTATGACAATCCCGGCACTTATACGGTGGCACTCAGAACATACTACAGGTCTTGCCGCGATACTAGCACCACGCATTCGTTTACGATATATCCGCAGCCAACCGTAAACCTGGGCGGACCGATGTCTATATGCCCCGGCAGCAATGCAATAACCATTGGCGATACGGTAAACCAGGCTGATACACTGGCGAAATGGTTGTGGAGCACAGGACAAACGACCCCGACCATAGTGGTGAGCGAGCCCGGCAACTACGGTGTGACAGTGACCATTCATGGCTGCTCTTCTACGGATACGGTGTTTGTAGCAAATGATTGCTACATGAACATACCCAATGTATTTACACCTAATGGCGATGGCATGAACGATTATTTCTTCCCGCGCGGAATGCTGACCAAGGGCTTGATCTCATTCAGCATGAATATTTATAACCGCTGGGGCCAGCTTGTATTTACAACAACATCGCTCGACGGCGCCGGCTGGGATGGCAAATTCAATGATATGCCGCAACCGGAAGGAGTGTATGTATATGTGATAGACGGCAAATTTAAAGATGGGCAGAAGGAACATCACCAGGGCAATATTACGCTGCTCAGGTAAAGACCAGTTTGTTTTAAAAGTACAGGATCCATACGTAAATGAGACCGGGAACCGCGATGGTATAACTCTATAATGTGCGAACATGAAAAAAACCTTATTGCTCACCCTGCTCTGCTGCATTAATTATTTTGTTTCCGTTGCGCAGACGGACAATACTTTTTGGTTCGTTATTCCCGAAGTGTCTCAAAACGGAGGCTCCAATCTTGACAGGCCGATATTTTTGAGAATGACCGCCTTTGCCACTGCGGCCACAGTTACCATATCTCAACCTGCCGGCGGTGGTATGCCTACTCTTGTATTGACCATACCTGCCAACAGCACCATATCGCAGGACCTTACGCCGTGGATAAATGTGCTGGAAAACAAACCGGCCAATACCGTTTTAAATTACGGTCTGGAAATATCGTCTACTGCACCCATAACTGCCTACTACGATGTGGTGAGCGGCGCCTGCCTTTGCAATCCCGAAGACTTTGTGCTGAAGGGAAATAACGCACTCGGTACCGACTTCTGGATACCCGGCCAGGACACGCTGAATAATTCGGCTAGCTATACGCCGACGCCCTCCAATGCATTCGATATTGTGGCAACACAAAACGGCACTACCGTGACGATCACACCTTCGAACAATATAGTGGGCCACCTGGCCGGCGTGCCATTTACAGTGTTGCTGAACCAGGGACAGACCTATTGCGCGCAGGCCACGAGCACATTAGGCATAAATCACCTGCGCGGCTCAAGGGTAACATCTGACAAACCGATTGCTATTACTGAGAAAGACGATCTTCTTTCTTTTTTTCCGGGATGGGGCGGCGGGGATGACCTTATAGGAGACCAGATAGTGCCGGTTAGTGTGCTGGGCAAGGAATACATACCCATGTATGGTAACCTTGCTGCGCCGGGTGACCAGATATTCGTAACAGCAACACAAAATGCCACGACGGTGAGCCTGAACGGCACATTGCTGACTACGCTCAGTGCAGGTCAGACATGCAGGATGAATTGCCCGAATCCGTCAGGTTATGTGCAAACTTCATTTCCCGCCTATGTATACCAGCTCAGCGGAATCCGGTGGGAAGTAGGCAGTGCGCTTTTGCCGCAGATCAATTGCACCGGCAGTAATTCGGTGTCTTTCCAGCAATCCTCAACAATAGATTTCAAACTTAACTTGCTCGTCAAAAGCGGGGGTATAGGAGGATTTCTTGTTAATGGCGTTGCCGGCGTTATCACGGCGGGCATGTTTGCGCCTGTGCCTGCAACCGGGGGGCTGTGGTATAGCGCACAGGTTACTTTGCCTGTAGCAACCTACCCGCTCGGAACTGTATTAACAGTAGCTAATCCGGGATATTTATTCCAGTTAGGGTTCCTGAGCAGCGGTCCGCCCAATAGCGGTGCGGACTTCGGATATTTCAGCAATTACGGCGGAGTAAATCCGAACCCGACCACAACCACACCAAGCGTTTGTGTGGGAGACTCAGTGCATCTTTTTGCAGACACTATCACCGGCGCAAGCTATTCGTGGATAGGGCCGGGAGGGTTTACCAACACAGCACAGAATCCCTTCGTTGCCGGGTCAACGGTTTTCGACTCTGGTACTTACAAGGTATATGTGACCACGCCCGGCTGCCTCGACAGCGGCACTGTAGATATTGCGGTGCATCCTTACCCGGCAGTCGATCTGGGTAATGACACTACAGTCTGCACCAGCCCGTACACCCTGCAGTCTATAGCCCCCGCCTATCTTACGGACACCTATCTTTGGAACACTTCCGCTACCACTTCATCTATTTCGGTAACCGCGACCGGCGCTTACTGGGTGGCCATTTCAAATGCGGGTTGTACAAAATCCGATACCATCAATCTTACGGTCGATCCTGTAACTGCACCTACCGTAACACCGGTTACATATTGCCAGTACAATACGGCCGTTCCGCTCACAGCTACCGGTGTGGGGCTCAGGTGGTACACATCGGCAGTGGGCGGAGCTGGAAGTTCCGTGGCTCCGACACCGTCTACAACTGTTCCCGGCGTGACCACTTATTATGTTACCTCATTTGTGGCGCCATGCGAAAGCCCAAGGGTTCCGCTTGCTGTTACTGTCAATGCTTCGCCTTTCCCGCCGCTGGTTACCGGCATCGGGGTGTATTGTTATGGCGTGCCGTTTGTGCCTTTTGCGATTACGGGCACAAATGTATTATGGTACACAAGCCCTACCGGTGGCATTGGAGATCCTATCCCCCCAACCATAAGTACTACCACGCCCGGGGTTTATACATTTTACGCAACCCAGACCATTGCCGGCTGCGAGAGTCCGCGCCAGCCTGAGACTGTGACCGTGCTGGAAAAAATAATTCCTTCGTTTACCTATACACCCCACTACGGGTGTAAAATGGATACTGCTGTATTTACCAATACGACCACCGGCGCGTCGTTGTTCACCTGGAATTTTGGAGATGGTTATAGCGATACCAATGCAAACCCGATACACATATACAGGCAGGGCATTTACACTGTGACGTTGCT
>CAYNGS010000411.1:0-3646 GCA_964396625.1 uncultured Flavipsychrobacter sp. | reverse complement strand
TATAAAACAGGGGGTAGACTCACCTGAAAAGGTCTGGTATGACTACAATCTAACCTATGGCGATTCAGTTACTGCCACAATGCTTGGCGTCACAATTACATGGAAAGTGTCACGTATTGATTCGGTGGAAATAAATGGAATTTGGTACAAAGTGTGGCATTTCCAAAATGCGGACTATAGTGAAGACCATTACGTTGTTGAAGGCATTGGCTGTGTAAGCGGGTTTTCCTTCCCTAATATTTTCCGCATGTTTATGGCAGATAGCTGGCAACAAACCATGTGTTTTCAAAACAATGGTGTGACTTCGCCACTAAGTAAGAATATTCCCAACTACAGTATGCCCTACGGCGCGCAATACTTCAACAATGTTTCCAGTTGTGCTGCGCTGGCATTGGACAATGTCAGCACGAAAAACACCGCCTGTACTGTTGCCCCAAACCCCATTACCGAAGCCAGCAAAATCCTCCTCCCATACACTATTTCTTCCGGCTATCTGGTTATATCCAACGCCATGGGGCAGACCATGCTAAATATGCCGTTTAAGGATAAAAATGAACTGCTCATTGGCGATAAAATAAGCAAGCCGGGTATTTACATTTACCGAATAACCGACAACGAAAGCAGAAATATATACACAGGGAAAGTTACCTCTTTTAAGTAAATAAGTCGCCGCATGAAGCGAATATTACCGCTTGCTCTACTTCTATTAATTTTATCCTCGTTTGCGTACAAAGTAAGGTTTAGTGATACAACAAATGAGTGGCATATGGAGAATCGTTCTTTGGCGGCAATGGGCTATAAGTCTTCTAGTTCTGTAAGCATGTTTGCGGCATTCGTGGACAGCGCAGGTACTGTATATCAGATCCTTTGTACGACATTTAAATCTGCGAAAAGTTTCGCCAGTCAATGAACAGATGATCCGGTAATGGATCGCGAGAAAAATCAAAATCTGCTTTTCCGCTTCCGCTGACCTTTTTAACCGACCCGGGAATTCAGACAGTTTACGTTTCGCCCATTACACTTACCTCGTCCTTTCATCCCCGGCCATATTTTTTGGCGCGATTATTGCTGTAGGTATACATTCTATACCTTATGACTTTTTCCTTTAGAACGATCAAGGCAAAACTGTCGTCTCTATGCAGCAACAGGAGCCTCTTTAGGGTGTCAGTCGCCATAATGTTGACCGGCATTGCCCTCCGGTTAATTTATTATTTTCAGAACAGATGCTTGTTTATCGATGAAGCAAATGTAGCCCGCAATATCTATGAACGCAGCTTCACCGGCCTGACGCACCCTTTGAGCTACGAACAATATGCTCCCCCACTTTTTTTGTGGATAGTTAAATGTTGCACCCTTTTATTTGGGTATGGGGAATTGTCTTACCGTTTATATCCGCTTTTATGCGGCATAAGCTCGCTATGGCTGATGTTTGTGGCACTTAAAAAATACTGCAGCTTGCAGGCAGTCTGGTACCCTTTATCATTATTTGCCACCGGCATGATCTACATCGATTACTCGGCGACGTTGAAACAATACGCTCCCGACGTTGTAGTCGCTTTATCGGTAATTCTATTGGCCGGCAGACTGGATATCACCGGGGTAAAGCCTTTGAGGTTTTTGTTGGTGTGGGTCGTCGTCGGATCCATTGCAATATGGCTGTCGATGCCGGCAATATTTATGCTTTCAGGCGTAGGCACTTACTACATGTTCTTGTCCATAAAGTCAAAAAAATACGTACAGACCTTGGCTGTAGCTTTGATCGGCTCTGTTTGGTTGCTTCAGTTCGGTATTTACTACTTCACGATTCTGAAGCCCCAGATACAATCAGACTATCTGCAAAAATGCCACGAAGATTTTTTCCTTTTCCTCTTGCCCGACACAACTGAAAAAATAACTCATAATCTTTACGTCCTCGATGCCGTGATCGCCGCAATGGGTGGTAAATGGACATTGTCGATCGGCCTTCACCTGGTAACACTTTTGTCCGGCATTGTTTATTTGTTTCGCAATCACACAGCGAAGGCATTACTGCTTACTACGCCGGTAGTCGCTGTATTTATTGCCGCAGCGTTGCACCAGTTCGCCCTTACGCCAAGGATAATACTGTTTATGATGCCGCTTATGCTAATTCTTATCGGCAACGGGTTGCACGTATTGTTGAGCTTAAACTACAAGGCGCTGAGTGCGATATTGGTCTCTGGCGCGGTAGTTTGCATCGCCAACTTTGGAGCGTTTAGGTTATGCTATGAACGTATGGACAACGAAGAGATCACTCAAAATCTTAACTTTCTAAAGAGCGAGAAAATTTCAGGAGAACATCTGTACGTTCACAATCTTGCAGCGCCCGCATTCATTTATTACACAAGCATTCACCCCGGCAAGAACAAATGGAAAGAACTTTCCAATGCACACCTTCTAATGTGGAATAGCAATTACGACACCATCGGACAAACATCTACCGACCGATGGGCGTTGCTCTATAGCTGGGCACCTGACGAGGAGATCGTCAATGAGCAACTAACCATAAAAAAAAGCAACAGACTTGTTGAAGAAAATTTGGTTGCAGGCGGTCACGCATATATTTATCAGAAGACACCAGTCAACGCAGCCGATCATTCAACTGCCCCAAACTGACGAAGATGGTGAGTACCGTGCTTGTATAGCAACTGTATCTGCTGCTCAAAATCGAGCGTGCCGAAGAACGGGTTGGGCGTCTTTCGGGATTTGTCCTTTTCGTGAACCGAGAAGAATTCGTCTATTTCGCCCTGCAACTCCTTTATGGCTTCCTCCTTCGATGCAAGCCGCACGGGGCTGGGCTCGTCCGGCATCAATTGGTTGGGGGTGTTCTCAGGAAATGGCTTTTCACTGGCAAGGAAGCCTTGCATCCTCGGTAGCTTTTCCTCAGGTGTTATCGTTTCCATTGGCGTCTTGCCGTTGGCGATGCGGAAATAGTCGCTCATGTGTTCTATCATCTGCTGCACATTCATCTTGCCCCATTTACGGGGTGCATTAGCATCCAGTTGCGCGAGTATTTTGGTGTACTCATGTTTTAAGAATCGGGCTTTTTGAGCGATGTTTTCCATTCTAAATTAAAAGTTAGCAATCAGAACCTAAAAGTGATATGGTGCATCTTTACGCCGTTTATAACAATTGCTTTATCAGCGATTCCTGTGTTATCCCCTCTGCCTCGGCCTTATAGTTGCGAAGCACGCGGTGGCGAAGCACTGGCATGGCCATCGCACGAACGTCTTCTATATCGGGCGAGTACTTGCCATTAAGCAGAGCATGACACTTGGCACCCAAAATGAGGTATTGCGATGCCCGGGGACCTGCTCCATATGCGATGTACTGCGTAGCAACAGGCGCCACATTGCCCGATCCCGGACGGGTCTTCTGCACGAGGCCGACCGCGTATTCAAGCACATTGTCGGGCACTGGCACACGCCTTACAAGATCCTGGAAATAGAGAATATCTTCACCCGTCATCACCTTGCTCAGGTCAGCCACCTGGGCGCCTGTGGTGTTCCGAACGATCATAACCTCTTCGGCGAAACTGGGATAGTCGAGCGTCACCTGGAACATAAATCGGTCGATCTGGGCTTCCGGCAAAGGGTAAGTACCTTCCTGCTCTATCGGGTTTTGCGTA
>CAYNGS010000410.1:0-3649 GCA_964396625.1 uncultured Flavipsychrobacter sp. | reverse complement strand
AAGAGGATCGCCATGTGAACGCCACTTTTGCGTAAGATTAGCGCACCCACTATTCCGCAGGTAAAACCCATCTGCTATACTGCGTTAAAATACGCGCGCACATGATCGATGCAAATGAGGAAATGAGTAGTTTCAACGGTAGTGAGCACTATCATAAATATGGATTTGGTATGCTACTGACCGATGGGGCTTTGGCGATGTGTGAGACGCATTCATGCTTCTGGTGGGCAGATATAATTTGTTCGTATCAAAAGTATTTACGAGCCGAAGAATTTCAGTGCTGGACGTTGGGCAGGAACGAGGATAGCTCGGCTATCGTGCTGTGTACTGATGGGAATAACCGGCTGCTTGTCTCACAGGAAGTACCCTGGACCGACTTCAAACCTGATTGCGCCACACTATGGGTTGAGGGTAACTCTGTCATCCTTTTGCCGAGCGAGCATTGAGACTTTAAAACATACAACCATGACATCAGCAGAGATAAACAAATACCGCGCGATGGCTACCCTCGGCCTGATCGAGGATGAGCTTAACCCCATCTTTATTTTTGGGAGCATCAATACACTTTTGTTGCGCGACGTTGTAAGTGGTAAGATAGATGCGTGCGCCATTGCGCGCATGGAATTGGAAAATCGCGGCATAGACCCTAAGACGGGCAAATTCATAGGCTGGAAAACAGAAAAAACGCGCGGATAGTCTTCAATCCACCTTGAATTATAAAAAAGGCCATGCGCGGTTGAATAAATTACTGCGCGCACTCGATCCCGGGGCTCCAAAATAGTCGGTCTTTTTCTGAACGCGCGCGACGTTTGTTCAAATTTTCTTAAAAAATTCAGTTAATGATATATCGTAGTATTCACACAGTTTAGACAAAGTAGATACAGATATATTTGCCGCAGCCGTCTCAATTCTCGCGACATGTACATCTGTCTCATTATATACCTGCATTTGGGACAAACCTTTATTCTCCCTGAGTTGTTTAAACCTATGGGCAATCTTTTGTAACAGTTCTTCGTCTCTGATCTGTGCCATTTACGGCAACAAATTGCAACTTAGGAATCGGGACGGCAATGACATATTCGTCATAAAGCGCTATTTTGCCGCTTTAATAACAACTAAAACAACTTTTTTATGAGAAAAACACTTTTGATTGTATTGGCCTTACTTGGCACGCAAGCCGGGAAAGCCCAGATTACATTGCAGCACACATTTACAACGTTAGATGGGGGTGGTTACATCAACAATTTCACAGTAGTCAATCTAAGTAATTCGGGAAAGAAAATTATGGTTGTTACATCAGCCTATACATTGACGTTTTACAATTTGGATTATTCCGTTTGGAAAACGATAAATATACCCCCCGACCCCAGGTTCC
This sequence comes from uncultured Flavipsychrobacter sp., assembly GCA_964396625.1. Lineage (GTDB taxonomy): Bacteria > Bacteroidota > Bacteroidia > Chitinophagales > Chitinophagaceae > Nemorincola. Next base: position 2,274 of record CAYNGS010000410.1, on the reverse strand, counting down.
CAGCTTTCCAAGCAAATTTATCTTTTGGAGCGCCTAATACTGGGGGCAATATCTTCTACGCATCAGAAACACTATTTAACAACGATCCATTATTGGAAGTGGCGGTTTTTATGGACACTGCTACTTCACTCTTAGGAACCATTTTTATCGTCAATGAATCGGGTGTTAAGGTTGATTCAATAGGCCCTGTATTAGCGTCCGGCGGCATACCGGAGCTCGCCCCCTTTCTTGTTTTTAACACAGCGCCGAACACGTTTGTCGCTGCAGTTCAAAATACTCGTACTACCTGCTCATTTTATTCCTTACCCGGAACGCTCCCTTGTGATGCCTGTGGCAATGGTTTAGGACTGGCGCAGGTAAAAACCACGATAAACCCAATATCGGACGCTGTTCCTAATCCTTCATCCAATAAGGTGAAGATTACCTTTACATTACCCACAGATGCACAACAAGGCGAGATAGACATTTATAACTCAGACGGCAAAAAATTAAAGTCATACACGGTCGATCATACATTCGGCTATATCACGGTTGATGACGCAGATTTCCCACCAGGGATATATTTCTACAACCTCACGGCAAACGGCGTGTTGTCTCAAACAAAAAAGATGCTGGTGATTAAGTAGCGTTTTTATTTCTGCTTTTTATTTATCCCAGATAAAAGCCATTACCGTTTGTCCAAAAAATTGTTGGCATCGGTGATGACTTTTTTTTATAGCCGGATTAACCCTGTGCATTCATAACGCAGCCTCAATCCCAATAGACGTGTTCCGTGTGCGTTTTGGAGCTATTTGGAGCGACCAAATAGTTTTTTAGTACAAATAGCTTACAGACAGTCCGCACAGTCCCAAACGAGAAACGGTAAAATAGCGTTGAAACAAACAATGTCAATATTAATAAAAGAAAAACGGAGGCCGTTAAAGACCCCCGTTTTAACTCACAGATATTTGGGTTACTTAATTTTGTAACCCAGCTCCTTAGCCACAGACAGAAAATTGACCATAAGCGCTGCTGTCCATTGGCTACAGATCGCAATCGGCTCTTTCTGCCCTTTGACCTTTATCATTTGCTCGGGCTTGAGAAAATACCTCGGCTTACTGCCGGACAACTTTTTTGCATCAGGCTCGCTGGCGAACACCCCAAACCGTTTCATGAGGGTATCGGGGAAGATTTCTTTTAACTGCTTAAAGGTCGTGTCCGGGTGATCTTCAACGTACTTAGCCACGACAGCACGAACCAACGGGCCCTTACCATAGGTTTCCTTGCTGTTGTTCAGCGTGTAATTGCTGTTATCACGGTTTGTGGTTGCCTTGGTCGTGGTTTCTTTGGTGACTGTTTCTTCTTTCTTCACTTCGTTACCAACGATAGCACGAAGTTGTTCTTCCTTCACTTCTTCCTTCACTTCTTCGTTAACTTCTGCGCCGGGTTGTTCTGCCTGCTGGTTTTGCTCTTCAGTACCTACATTTTCTTCAGATGCCTTTACTTCGGTGTAGTTCTCGTTCAGCAAGTAGGTGGCATTGTTCCCCTCACCAGCCGATGTGATTTGTCCGTCAGTCAGTAACCTCTTTAGAAGGTTGAATAGTGGCAGACCTTTGATTCCTGTTCCGGTTGTGATCGCTGCCTTGTTGCTGTTTGGATTTGTTTTGATAAAATCCAGCACTTGCTCGTTTGTGTTCATAAAATTTGTTTTAAGATTTAGTACACAGCAAGGGTAGCAGGTAAAGACGGCACCGGGAAATATTTTGAGGGCTTTAGCGCGGCTTTAGCATTACTAACTTTTTCTTAGTCCGCCCTTGTGGAAAACATAATTGGGTAAACATGATAATGTAAGGTAATTTTACGATAACAATTATGGCTATGAACTTGGAATTAAAAAAACCATCGGAGGAAGAAATAATCCACAACTCAACACCGGATCATCTTTACACCCATGATTTTAATAGCGATTTCGGTAGCGGCAGGTTTTTTCAAGTTGTTCATGATGAAATTGAAAATACAACCACTATTAAGGTCGCCTCAAAAACCATGCTTAAGATTGTTTACAAACCCGACATAAAGGATGTTGAAGGTTTCTACATAACTAAACTGATTCATGGCGCAGAGAAGGAAACATTGAAGCTCTCGAAATTCAACTTAGCCCAGATAAAGGTATTCCTTGCTTGGGTAAGCCAATTCGACCTTGGCTCTGTTTCTGAACGAAAAATAAAACTTGCTGATGGTGATTTAAAAGTAGATGACATCCTTCTTAAAAAAATCAAGGAGGTATTTCTCGGT
>CAYNGS010000409.1:0-3660 GCA_964396625.1 uncultured Flavipsychrobacter sp. | reverse complement strand
AGGCGTGGGTTGTGCCAAACAGCTTCCCGGTGGCAGGATCAATGTATGCAACGCCTGGGTCACTGACCGCCCACCAGCCATATGGAACACTTGCAGTCAGCATGATTGTGGAGGCAACGCAAACAGCCGTTGGCCCCGAGACCACCGGAACATCATATACCCCAATACCATATTCGAAATAACAACCGGACGGGAGCGTGTACGAGACATATGCTGATCCACTCGTAAGCCCTGTTACCAAGCCGGTTGCCGGGTCCACGGTTGCCACCGAAGGATCGTCTACGGTCCACACTCCTCCCGAAATATCGGCGGTCCATGCTGACGAGCTTCCAACACACAAGGACACTGCCCCGCCGGTCATCACAGGCGTCGGATTAACTGTGACCGTTGTGATACCAAAGCACCCCGAAGAGAGTGTATAGGTTAAGGTTGCCGTACCCGTCGAGACGCCAGTTGCAATTCCATATAGTGGATCTATACTAACCTCGGGGTCGGTAGTGGAAAACGTACCGCCACCTATACTGGGCGTTAATGTGACCGCCCCCGGTAAGCATATGGCTGCAGACGGAACTGACGGAGACTGCAATACATTAATATGCTGAATGGTCCGGCAACCCGGAGCCGCGGTCTCAGTGTAAGTAATCGTTGTTGAACCTAACACAAGCCCCCATACGGTACCCGACGCATCAATTGACGCCGTTGAAGGTGAGGAGCTGACCCAGGTGCCGCCGGGCGGAGTGGCACTCCATGACACTGTTGTGCCGGTACACACGGTGCCCGGCCCGGAAACAGCCGGTGCCGGATAAACATTTACCGTATAAGTTGATTGACAATTCGCCGGTGGAAAATAATATGTTACAGTTACTGGACCAGGGGTCGTTCCACCTGTGACTACACCGCTTGCACTCACAGTGGTCGTGCCGCTGCTGGTTATCCAGTCGCCGCCGGGCACAGCATCACTAAGACTGATTGTCGCTCCGGGACAAACGTTTGTAGGACCGCTGATGGGACCCGGTGTTACGGCGACAGTGACAACTTTGGTAGCAAAACAGCCGGTTGGCAATGTATACGTAATGTTGACCGTGCCCAGCGTGTGACCCGAAACGACACCCGTACCGGGATCTACCGGCGCTATGGATGAATTGCTGCTCGTCCAGGTTCCTCCCGATATTGATGCAGATAAAGTAGTTGTCGCTCCCAGGCAAACAGCCGGAATTCCGGTTATTACCGGCGCCGGGTTTACCGTAACCGGATACGTGGCAATTCGCCCGCAAGGGTCTTTATAACTTATGGTAACCACACCACCTTCTATGCCCTGGTACAGGCCGGACGTAGGGTCGATAATGGCAATGCCCGAGTTACCGCTGCTCCACGTTCCACCCGGTTCAATATCGTCGAGTGTATGGGTATCTCCCGGGCAAACGGTATTTGGGCCGGTGATCGGAGGGATCGCGCAGTAGGTAACAGTGCTGCTGCACGACGCTATGTCTTCTCTTCTGAGCGCCAAAGGAACGGACGGTGAGGATATAGTTCCGCTGACCTCGAGAAATGTGTGGTTGTTAGTGTAATATGGCGAGGGCGCTATGTGGTTATAATTGTAAACGCGGAATTTTAACGAATGTGTGGCTCCGCCTGTCAAAACAGGCGTAGTATACGTGAGATGGTTTGGCCCGGCCCAGTTGGAAGAAGTAAGACCCACTCCAACGGGCAAATTATATATAGAGGTCGCGCTGCCGTCAAGATAAAGGTCACACCCGTTGTCGCATTCAACGTCAATATCAATTTTCAGCGCAGCGTCGCAAACGAGATAAAAATCCCTCTGCAGATCCATATAGAATGTGTATCCGTCAACACCGCCCGTATTGTAGCTATCGGCATCGAGGCAACTAATGGGCCCCGCATTTGGCATTCCCGTGCCAAGTCCGGTCACTACATCAGCATAACCACCTATAGGGACAAGCGTCCACGGGGAAACATGAGTGATCACATCAGGAGTATAATACACAACTTTCCACTCCGCATCTGACCGGATCGATCCGTTTGGGGCGCCGGCTATCACGCTTGAAGACACTGGGTTGTAGCCGGTGCTGATATTAATTGAATTGGTCTGGCAACAAGTCTGGGCATGGACCCCATTGAAGCCGGGCGCGCCAAAAAATGCAAATGCGCACAAAAAAAGACTTCGAACGGGCTGCCAGCAATTCAGGTGTCTGGTGTTACTATTTTGTTCTTTAAGTTTCATAAAAAATCATTTGGGTTTTGGAATGAATAAAAACATTACGTCATGGGAACCATTATATACAACACCCGGCGCCCGGATGGATGCATAACTTCCAAGCATCTCCAAACAGCATCGCCTGTGGGCGCCCGGATATTTTCTGGCGTCAGCAATATTCGAAGACATCGTCATTGATTGTCGCGGTTCAATTTTAGTTTACGAATGCGTATTTTGTCGCAATCTATAAGTCTCTTATCATCCGTTATAGAACAACTTTCTAAACGGTCGAAAAAGTTTCCGAGCGGTAAAAAAAAGTTTCCGAACGGTAAAAAAAGTTTCTGAACGGTAGTCGATTTTTTGGGTTGCCGGGAGCGTGGCCACAGACCGGCACGTCGCAAAGCTGTACCGAAAAATGATTAACTTTGCGGTATGCAAACAGAAGAATTAACCAGTCTTATACCGACGGAATTTGCTGATAATTCGCGGGTATGGGTGTACCAGAGCAGCCGTGCCTTTATTGAGAAAGAAGAGAAGGAAATCAATGAACAATTGTACCAGTTCTACGCCCAGTGGCAGTCGCACGGGGCGCAGGTGCGTGGCTGGGCCCGGCTGCTGTTCAAACAGTTTATAGTGATCATGGCCGATGAAACGGACTTCACTGTGGGTGGCTGCAGCACCGATAGCTCTGTACGCGCGGTGAAAAGCATTGAGCGGCAGTACGATGTAAACTTCTTTGACCGCATGATGCTCACTTTCCTGGTGAAGCACAAAGCAGAAATGCTGCCGTTCAACCAGGTGCAATATGCGCTGGACAAGGGCTACATCAACAAGGATACGCTTGTATTCAACAATGTGGTGCTCACCAAAAAAGAGCTACTTGAAAACTGGCTGGTGCCGCTTAAAGACAGTTGGCTGGCCGGCAGAGTGTCGGTGCCGGAGGCGCAATAAGCTCCTGATAATAATTCTAAAAGAAATACCCGGACTGTTACGTCCGGGTATTTTGGTAGTCACAGTGAAAGGTAATTACTTATTTGCTCTTAAAGTCGAGCGGTACTATAACTTTGATGCTCACATTCCTGCCCATATTATTTACACCAACCTGTGTTTTACCGTTCACTTCGTTTGTGTAATATTTGAACCTGCTCATGTAATCGATATAAGAAACATCAGCAAGGTTATCGACATTGACATATACGGTGCATGTCTTACGACCATGATCCATGATGTCGGCACCTATACCTGCGTTGAGCAGCGTATAACCCGGTGTAGTTGGCACCGCATCGGGAACGCCCTGGTATGCATTTGCAGCCTGGTAAACATTCGACTGTTCAAAACTGTACAGGACACCAAAACGGAAGTAAGCATTCTTAATACCTCTTGTGAGGTTTCTGGCGGTGAGGGTGACCTCAGACCTGAGGCGGGCCGGAGGTGTAAAAGGTATG
>CAYNGS010000408.1:0-3670 GCA_964396625.1 uncultured Flavipsychrobacter sp. | reverse complement strand
GGGCAGGTGGACGTGCCGGATGAGCGGCTGAGCAAGCTGGCGGAACTGGTGCAGCCCCAGCGCATACTGCCAACCACCATAGAGTTTGTGGACATAGCCGGGCTGGTGAAGGGCGCAAGCAAGGGGGAAGGACTTGGGAATAAATTCCTCGCCAATATACGGGAGGTGGATGCTATAGTGCATGTGATACGCTGCTTTGAAGATGAGAACATACTGCGTGACGAGGGCGATATAAACCCTATTGCCGATAAAGAAATAATAGATACCGAGCTGCAGCTGAAGGATATGGAGAGCGTGGAGAAAAAGATTCAGCGGCTGGAAAAGATGGTGAAAACGGGCGACCCAAAGGTGAAACACGGACTGGAAATACTGCAGCAATGCCTGAAGCACCTGTCAGAAGGAAAGAACATACGCGGACTGCAACTGGAAGGAGAAGACCGCGAGGCGATAGCCGACATCTTCCTGCTCACAGATAAGCCGGTGCTGTATGTGGCGAATGTGGATGAGGCGGCGCTGCTGAAGGGCAATAAATATTCTGACGCATTGGTGAAGGCCGCCACCGATGAGGGCGCACAGGTGATCGTAATGAACAACTCGATAGAAGCGCAGATATCTGAGCTGGAGAGCAAGGAAGACAAGGAGCTTTTCTTCGGTGAGTATGGGCTGACGGAGCCGGGGCTGAACCGCCTGATAAAGGCGGCCTACAAGCTGCTGAACCTGGCTACTTATTTTACAGCAGGTGTGCAGGAAGTAAGGGCATGGACCATTCATCGCGGATGGAAGGCGCCGCAGGCGGCCAGCGTGATACACACCGATTTTGAAAAAGGATTTATCAAGGCCGAGGTAATAGCCTACGACGACTTTATAAAATACAAAAGCGAAGCGGCTTGTCGCGATAACGGCAGGCTGCGCATAGAGGGTAAGGAATATGTGGTGCAGGATGGCGATGTGATGCACTTCAGGTTTAATGTGTAGCGGGGAGAGTCGTAAGTCGTTGGTCGTTAGTTGTTGGTGGTTAGTCGTTAGTTGGTGGCGGAATAGTCTGATGAAGAAGATCACAGGGATCATATTGGGTGTGGTGTTGCTGGCGGCTTTATCCGGCTTCCTGGTGAGGGATAATTTTGCCGGGTCCGCTGCGAAGTCCCACGCCGCTGCTTTGCAAAATGACGAGCTGTACAACAGGCTTGCGGTGGATAGCGGCGTGCATATGCTGCGATCGGGCTACATAGTATTGCGAACAGGTATGGGGGCAGACAGCTACCTGCTGGCGCAGATGAACCGGAAAGATAAGACGTATTCGCACTGCGGTATCGTGATGGTGGAGAACGGTTATCCATTTGTATATCACAGCATTGGCGGCGAAGACAACCCGGACGAAAGACTGAGGAGGGATTCAGCAAAATTTTTCTTTTCGCCGCTGCACAATTCAGGGCTGGCAATAGTACGGTATGATCTTAGTGGTGAAAAAGTAAATGAGCTAAGACAGGTAGTAAGAGACTATTACCTGCTGCGACCGAAATTTGACATGAAGTTCGACCTTAAAACAGACGACAAATTATATTGTGCAGAGTTTGTTTACAAGGCAATGAACAAGGTGATGCACGAAGAATATATAGGCACTACTTCTGTGCTGGGATGCACGTTTGTAGGCATAGACGACCTGTTTGTGAATGCGCACGCACACTTCATTTGGAAAACTAAATTTAAATAATACCTTTGCCGCCTAAACATAAAATTGATATGAAAAGAATCCTGCTCTCTGTTTCAACATTACTGCTGGCTGCTATGATGCTGGTAAGTTGCAGCAAGAACTCACCAAAAGATGTTGCGACTACCTGGCTGAATGGCTTTTACCATATGGACTATGAAGCGGCCAAGAAAGTTTCGACAGAGGATACCAAGAACCTTTTATCGCAGTTGCAGCAGTTGAGCGGCATGGTGCCGGACTCAAGCAAAAAAGAACTGAAGAAGATCACTGTAAATGTGAAGGATGTGAAAGAAGAAGGCGACAAGGCAACGGCTACCTACACAACATCTGACAACGCTGCAAAAGACCAGCAGTTGAAATTAGTGAAGCAGGGCGACAAGTGGCTGGTTCAGTTCTCTAAGAGCGACACTATGGGCGGCGCAGATGGCGGCGACCAGCAGCCGGGCGGTGCAGACAGCACCGGCACGGGCGGCGCACCGGGCGATGCTAACATGGCGGACACTACGAAGCATTAACCCCACCCCAGATCCCCTGAAGGGGAACCATGAATTTGGCACGGTTTTAAAATATCAACTTTAAATATCGTTGGGCCTCCCATTTGGGAGGCCCAACGTTTTTTGGAGATTGAGGGGAGGCACTTCGGCGGTTTGGGGTTTTTTCTATCTTTATGGTAATATGGTTTTGAATTACGTCTGGATCGCGTTTTTCCTTATTGGTTTTGTGGTGGCCATCATCAAGTCGTTTGTGTTCGGGCAAACTGGGTTGTTGTCTGAAATGCTGACGGCTTTGTTTGACGCCGCGAAGAATGGTTTCGAAATATCGATAGGGCTTACGGGCGTGATGGCGTTGTGGCTGGGCATAATGAAAATTGGGGAGAAGGCAGGGGTGCTGAGTGTTTTTGCAAAGGCCGTGGCGCCGCTGTTCCGGACATTGTTCAAAGGCATACCCAAGGACAGCCCTGCATACGGCAGTGTGATCATGAATCTGTCGGCCACAATGCTGGGGCTGGATAATGCGGCCACACCCCTGGGGCTGAAAGCGATGGGCGAACTGCAGGAACTGAACCCGGTAAAAGACACTGCTACCGATGCGCAGGTGATGTTCCTCGTGCTCAATACCGCCGGGCTTACGCTGATACCAACATCGGTAATTGCGATGCGGCAAACCATTGCCCTTGAGCAACATGTGCAGAACTTCAATGCTGCAGATATTTTTCTGCCCACACTGATAGCAACGTTCATTGCATTTCTGTCGGGCATGATCATAGTGGCTATTTCGCAGCGTATCAATTTATTCAGGCTGCCGGTTATTTTGTTTGTATGCGGGTTCGGTGCGTTCATCGCCATACTGCATTATTCGTTATCACAGCTACCGGCCGAGAAGCTGAACCAGACCATTGGCACGATAGGCAGCACGGTTATTCTGTCTATTATCATCCTGTTTATGACGGCAGGCATGATAAAAAAACAGAACGTTTATGACAACTTTATTGAAGGCGCAAAGGAAGGATTTACAGTGGCGGTACGCATCATACCCTACCTGGTGGCCATGCTTATAGCGATCAGTGTATTTCGCGCATCTGGCTGCATGGACTATGTGATAAACGGAATAGGTAAGGTGGTGGCCATGTGCGGATTAAGAACTGATTTTGTGCCGGCGCTGCCGGTGGCTATGATGAAGCCGCTGAGTGGCAGCGGCGCCCGGGGGCTGATGGTAGATGTGATGCGGCACTATGGCGTGGCCTCCTTCCAGGGAAAGCTGGCGGCCATCATACAGGGCTCCACGGAAACAACGTTCTATGTAATAGCGGTGTACTTCGGCAGCGTGCAGATAAAGAATACAAGAAATGCGCTGGCGTGCGGTCTTATCGCCGACCTTATAGGCCTTGTGGCTGCGATAATAGTGGGGTACATATTTTTTGCACCATAAAAAAATGGAGTCAAGGATATCCTCGACTCCATT
>CAYNGS010000407.1:0-3676 GCA_964396625.1 uncultured Flavipsychrobacter sp. | reverse complement strand
AGGCAGGGTGCAGGTAAAGCATTTGTTCCTGCTGGTTGGTATCGCATTTGTGAGTGTATCGGTGTTGTTCACGGTTTCCAAACTTACAGGTTTTGGACGGGCGAAAACCTGGGAACAGCGCATTTCGGATTTCGCAGGAGGAAAAAAGAAAGATGGTAAAACAGAGGATGTGTACCAGGTGCAGCAGGCTAAGATTGCTATAGCGAATGGAGGCGTCACGGGGCGTGGGCCGGGAAAGAGTCTGCAAAAGAATTTCCTGCCCCATCCTTATTCCGACTTCATTTTCGCTATCATCATTGAGGAGTACGGGCTGATAGGCGGCGCGGTTGTGATGATGTTGTACCTGTTGTTCCTTTGGCGCAGCATATTGATTTTTAAGAGGTGCCCGTTTGCATTCGGGGCGTTTCTTGCTGTGGGGCTGAGCATAACGCTGGTTTTCCAGGCAATGCTGAACATGGCTGTGAATGTGCACCTGGTACCGGTAACAGGGCTCACACTACCCATGATCAGCATGGGGGGGTCGTCAATATGGTTTACAAGTATTGCCATTGGCATAGTATTGAGTGTAAGCAAGTATGTGGACGAGATGGAAGGTGAGCGAAAGAATAGTTCAAAAACGACGGCAGAAAAAACAGAGGATGAGACCCAACAGGAAGACGAGCCGGTCGTTGAGAAAGAAGAGGAAAAGAAGCCAAGGAAAAGAGCAAAACCAAAACAGCTAAATGATAATGCGCCGGTACCGGCAATATAGATATGAGTGAATTGCGCGTAATAATTGCAGGTGGTGGAACCGGCGGGCATATATTTCCCGCAGTGGCGGTGGCGCATGCATTACAGCGGTTAGTGCCGGGCACTGAATTGCTTTTTGTGGGTGCAAAGGGTAAGATGGAAATGGAGAAAATACCGCAGGAAGGATTTAAAATAGTTGGACTGGATATTGTTGGTTTTAACAGGAGCAGCATATGGAAAAACCTGTCGCTGCCATTAAAATTATTAAAAAGCAGAATGGAGGCAAAGCAGATCATAAAGCAGTTTAACCCTGATGTAGTAGTTGGGGTTGGCGGTTTTGCCAGCTTCCCAATGCTGCATGCTGCGCAGGCGCTGAAGATACCTACCCTGATACAGGAGCAAAATTCTTTTGCCGGCAAAAGCAACAAAATATTGGGCAGGAAGGCAACCGCGATTTGTGTGGGATATCCAAATATGGAGCGTTTTTTTCCAAAGGAAACGATCACAATAACCGGAAACCCGGTGCGAAAGAACATTTCTGAGATGGCGATCGCAAGCCGGGAGGGAAAGGCCTGGTTTGGGCTGGAGCGTGGTAAAAAAACAATATTGATAATCGGCGGAAGCCTTGGTGCGAAGTCGATAAATGAGAGCATCCATGTAGAGCTGGCAAGGGTGATGAAAGAGGACGTGCAGATGATATGGCAAACGGGAAAGCACTATTACGAAACTGCTAAAAAAAGCGCTGCTGTCTATGATAACAGGGTTAAGGTATTTGATTTTATCCGTGAAATGGATTATGCATATGCTGCTGCTGATATAGTGGTGTCGAGGGCGGGAGCGCTGGCTATCGCGGAGCTGTGTATTGCAGGTAAGCCGGTGATATTTGTTCCTTACCCGCATGCTGCGGAGGATCACCAGACCAGCAATGCTATGGCCCTTGTGGCACGGAATGCAGCACTGATGGTAAAAGACAACGAAGCAAAAACAGACATGGTGAAGAAGCTGTGCGGTCTGCTGCACGACGAATCAATGCAGGAGCTGATGTCGCGGAATTTAAAAGTGATGGCGATAAGAGACGCCGACGAGCGTATAGCTAACAAGGTAATAGAAATAGCAAACAAGCGGGCATGAACGTAAGGGAAGTAAACAGGGTGTATTTTATAGGTATAGGCGGCATAGGCATGAGCGCACTGGCCCGTTTTTTTCGTGAGCAGGGTGCGGTGGTGACGGGCTATGACAAAACGGAAACTGAACTGACCGTGCAACTGGCGAAGGAGGGTATGATAATCCACTATACCGATGATGTAGCGCATGTGGATAAGGATGCTCAGCTGGTTGTATACACGCCCGCGATCCCAAAAGATCATGCGGAGCTGAACTGGCTTGTTGAGAACCATTACCCTGTTTATAAAAGAAGTGATGTATTGCAGTGGATCACACAATCTATGTATGCCGTCACCGTTGCAGGAACGCACGGCAAGACAACTATCTCCACAATGACTGCCTATTTGTTGCGCGAGACTAATTATGGTTGCAACGCCTTTCTCGGAGGCATTTCAGTTAACTATGATAGCAATTACTGGAGCAGCAAAAACGAAACAGCGGTTATCGAAGCGGATGAATACGACAGGAGCTTCCTGAAGCTGCACCCTGACATAGCGGTACTAACAGCGATAGATCCTGATCATCTGGACATATATGGCACCGTAGAAGAAATGGAAGCTGCATTTATACAGTATACTAAAAACATAAAACTGGGCGGCACTTTATTGGTAAAGCACGGGCTGCACAGGCAAGATGACTTAAAAGGTCCGGTGACAATGACGTACAGCCTGCAAAATGACCAGGCAGATGTCTATGCGCAGAACATCGTGCAGAAAGATGGCGGTTATTTGTTTGATGTTGTGGGCGAGGGGTGGAAGTTGGAACGTATGCACCTGCCGATCGGTGGTATGCACAACGTGGAAAATGCAGTAGCCGCCGTAGCGGTTACGGACATATTGGGTATAGATGGTGCGGCTGTAAAGCAGGCGCTCAGCGGTTTTCGGGGCGTGAAGCGCCGGTTTGAATATGTCGTGAAAACAGGCAGGGTCATCTATATTGATGATTATGCCCACCATCCTGAGGAATTGGCTGCACTTATAAAAAGCGCAAAACATCTTTTTGCGGGCAGAAGGTGCGTGGTGGCTTTTCAGCCACACTTGTTTACCCGCACCCGTGATCTTGCAGATGGTTTTGCACATAGCCTCGATATGGCGGATGAAACGATATTGCTGGATATATATCCCGCACGTGAGTTGCCAATAGCCGGCGTAACATCCCAGATGATAGCGGACAAAATGGTCAATCCTGCGCATACGATATTGTCGAAGGAGGGGCTGATGGAATACGTGAAAGTGGCGCCGATAGACCTTTTCATCACGGCGGGAGCAGGAGATATAGATAAGTTGGTTGAACCAATTAAGCACATACTTGAAAGAAGATAATGGCCACAAAACGCAAAATATCGGTTCGTAAGATAATGCAGGTGTTCATTACACTTGTGGTTACAACAGCCTGTGTGATAGCGATAGTGAGTGCAACCAGGATCGATGACAATAACACATTGAAGAATGTAGCCGTGCATATAAAGAACGACAAGAAATATCATTTTATTGAACAGAAGGAGATAATGGACCTCGCCATTAACAGCAGGAACATTGATATTGTTCATACTCCTTTGTCCAAACTCGATATTCACCAGATGGAGCAAGTGATACTTGCCGATCCGTGGGTTGCTGATGCGCAGGTATATGTTGATAATGCCCGAGTGTTGCATATGTTCGTGACTCAGCGTGTGCCGGTGGTACGGGTGTTCCAGAAAGACAGCGGAAGTTGCTATATAGATACGACGCTGAGTACAATGCCGTTGTCAGATAACTATATATACTACACCACGGTGGTTACT
>CAYNGS010000406.1:0-3683 GCA_964396625.1 uncultured Flavipsychrobacter sp. | reverse complement strand
CCACTTATAAAACACCTTACCTTACTTATATTCATAGTGTAAAGTTTTGTTTCTACTCATAGTACATATTTTCCATAAAGATAGCATTTTAGGCCGTGCACCAGCGAATTTATTGTTTTTTTACCCGCTTAACATTGATTAGACGGAATGACCAAAACTTTTTTGCAGGTTTCCCAAAGTGAACTATGTTGAAGCTTCTTAATACTGCCTCTTGTGCTATCAAACTATGCGCTGGTATAATACCTCGGTATGAAAGAGCATGCCGCCAGTATTCTACATAAGGACAAGTGGCTATACGCCATTGTTGCTTTACTTTTCATCGCAATAACCGGCTGGTATCTATATATCCACAGTTTCGATTTGAGCGGTACAGAACGGGTACGGCAAGCCTGGGGATCGGCGTATCAGATAATGGCCCTATTTGGCACTCTTATCGGTTTTGCGGCCTCTCAAAAATGGGACGGATACAAAAGCCTTATTGGTAAGGCAATCATGTTATTCTCTATTGGGTTGCTGCTGCAATCATTCGGGCAAAGCGTGGATAGTTACTACAATTACTTTAAAAATCAAGCTATACCATATCCCTCACTTGGAGACATTGGCTTCATGGGCGCGTCTATGCATATATAGCCGGTGCATTTCTGTTACTCAAAGCAAGCGGATTCCAGTTTACTGTAAAATCCAACAGGAAAAAACTTATTGTAATTCTTGTGCCGTTCATAGTCCTTATCTCATGCTATGCGTTCTTTTTGAACGGGTACGTATTTGACTGGTCAAATAAGATCAAAATCTTTTTAGATTTCGCATACCCGCTCGGACAAGCAACGTACATCTCCATTGTCCTGATTGCCTACCTCACATCCTTTAACTACAATTTGGGAGCAATGAAAAGACCGCTCCTATTTATTCTAATAGCCCTTACGTTCCAATACATTTCCGACTTCACATTTCTATACCAGGCAAACGCAGGGACATGGTACGTTGGTGGCATGAATGACTACCTCTATTTTCTTTCCTATTTTCTAATGGCTCTTGCCTTATTGGTTATGGGAGCGGTCCGGAGGATTTTGCCGGAACTGTAATTGGTATAGAAATATATGGTTACAGACATGATGATTTACAACAAAATACTTTCCCGGATATTACAGGAACAGGAAACAATTCTCGGTTCTTTGGCATGGCAACTGGCTGAGAAAATTAGCGGATTGAAGGTGATAAATAGAGAGACTTTTGAAATTAGAATTATCGGTGACCCGAAATCAGTCATAGACAGTTTTATTTTCAAATGCGAACGGGTCTTTGGCTCATTTGCAAAGGATGCCAGTAAACAAGCTGCTGCATATCTGCTTGCAGAAATGCCCAAAGATGATATTCCCACGAGGTTGAGATAATTAACGGCCTGTGCCACAGCAAAGGTATGCTACGTCCGTCAACGCAAGAAAGGTCTGCGCTTCGTTGTCACTTCGCTTGCCGCCGGTTGAGGCAAAATAATCTCCACACTCCAACGACTTTTGACTGCGATCTCTATTGAGGTCGTATTTTTTTGCCTCAAACCTTGCCTGCATTTCCTTCCGTGCTTTTTTGTTGCTTATCACAGGCCATATAGCTTTTTAAGCCGTATTAGGCTTTTTTCCAAAGAGTAAAACACAAGCGACATGACAACCACCATCAATCTCTCCCGCCTCATGAAAATATCGTGGATACTTCAGCGGCGTAAGCACCAGACACGATCCAAAGCCCTCATTGCGGCGTGGATCATCGTAAAGTTCGAGGACGTAGCCGTAGAGCATTTAACGCAAAAGCTGAACCGAAACAAGCCGGTACCTCAAAAAGCTTTAAACCAGTTCGCCCTATTCAATCAGTAACCAATTTGTAAACACATAAAAAAACAGAGTATGGAAATCACAGGAAGAGTAACAGCAGATGCAGAGGTAAGAACGACAAATGGCAGAAAGGAAGTCGTTTCATTCACCGTAGTCGTAAATGACTACTACAAGCCAAAGGACGGAGAAGCCAAGGAATTTGAAGAATATTTTAATTGCTCGTATTGGCTCGGTTCCAAGATAGCGGACAGTCTGCTCAAAGGCTCAATTGTAACGGTGTCAGGGCGCGTATGGCTCAATCAGTATAAGGGCAAGGACGGAGAGAACCACGCAAGTCTCGCGTTTCATGTAAATGCGATCAAGATCATTGCAAAGGGCAGTAAGAAAACAATGATACAAGCAGTAGCGGAAGGTACTCCAGCAGGAACTACAAAAGACGACCTCCCATTTTAATCACATTCATTTCGTAACCAAAAAATAGAATAACATATGGCACACAACATCAATTTCAATGACACAACAGGACAGCACAGCTTCTTTTCTGTTAAGGAAAAGGCATGGCACGGATTAGGGCAGACCGTAGAGGGATACCCGACAAGCAAGGATACATTGCAGCTTGCAGGACTTGACTACACCGTAGAGAAACGCCCGCTCTTTACATATGACAAGAAAAATTACAGGGCAGAGGAGGCGACGGATATTAAGATACCGGAGATAGAAGTACCTAATTACTTTGCAACGATGCGGACTGACACAGACCAGGTATTGGGGTTAGTGGGCAAGGATTACAAGATCGTACAGAATGTGGACGCTTTCACGTTCTTTGATAGCATTGTAGGCGGAGACGGTATCATGTACGAAACAGCAGGAGCCTTAGGCAAAGGAGAACGCATATTCATTACTGCGAAACTTCCTGACTATATCAAAGTGGGCTCTGACGATCTCATTGAAAAATATATCTTCCTGACCACTTCGCATGATGGCTCAGGCAGCATTACCGCAGCCTTTACACCGGTGCGTATCGTGTGCGCGAACACTTTGAGCATGGCACTTAGTAACTGCTCAAATGTAGTAAAGATACGCCACACAGAGAGCGCACAGGAGCGGCTCAAACAGGCGCATAAGATCATGGGCATAACGAATATGCTGACCCAGCAGCTTGATGCCATTTTTAACCAATGGGCAAAGGTAAAGATCACAGACAAGCAGGTATTGCGCCTCATACAGGAAGCCATGTCTCCAAGCAAGGAAGTATTGGACAATATACGAAGCGGTGCAACAGACAACCTTTCAAAATGCTTTACCAATATCTGCGAAAATGCCTTTATGTACGCTATGAGCAGTCCGACCCAACAGACGGTAACAACCAAAGGCACACTATTTGGCGCATACAATGCCGTGACCGGGTATTTTCAGAATGTAAAGGAATACAAGCAGGATGAGGACAAGTTGAATTCCATACTGTTTGGTACTGGTTTGCTCCGCTCACAGACTGCATTTAATTTGTGTACTGATTTTGCAAAGCGTGGGAGTATGACACTTAATTAAACGGCACATATATTGACCGGAGCGCCGCACCCTCTAACCGGGTGCGGCGCTGATTAAAAAATGTTGGAATTAAAGTCAATAAAGTGGCCCTATAAATTAATGGAATCATTCTTTCACAACCCTTACAATTTTTCGTTCACCATTCCCGCTACTTAATTCTAAAATATATACTCCGGCCGCGAGATTTTTCATTGAGATCGTATTATTTCCCAGCTGTAAGACTCCCTGTAACATAGATGAACCTGTAACGCTCAATAAACTGTACCTGGCTATTTCTTGCACTCCAGTAATATTCAGTGCATCATTTGCTGG
>CAYNGS010000405.1:0-3685 GCA_964396625.1 uncultured Flavipsychrobacter sp. | reverse complement strand
GTTCAAATTTAATAAAGGTTGTAATGATCTTGTCGAGTGCTTCGGTGTCTTTCATGGATACCCTCATTTTTTCAATACCATTTTGAAATAAGACAGCCGTTTGGCTGTCCTCAAATAGTATGTTGTCTTTGGGGTATCCTTTATCGAATTTCTTTTTTATTTCATCGTCTATTATATCAGCTTCGTCTTTGCTTTCCCAATACCCCCAATCCTGCCTTAATGTATCCTTTAGTGTACCGTCCGGGGTTACATTCTTACCGTTTGTAGCCTTTATAGTTACTTCGGGTACTACCATAAGCCCCTTAGCTTTGGCATACTCATTTAGCAGGTTGTAAAAAGCATTACGGATAGCCGTTTCTTTCTTAGTGCCTCCAAAATGAATAATCTTTTCAACCTCGGATAAGTATTGATTAATGGAAAATTGGCTCATAATGATTATAAATCTAAAGTTATTTTATTAGTTGCATCTCTTTTTGTTTGGTCTATGATCTTGGCATAAATCTGTGTTGTTTTCAATTCCCGGTGGCCAAGCATCTTTGAAACCGTATAAATATCAGTTCCCTTACTTAGTTGCAACGTGGCGTATGTATGCCGGAAACAATGAAAAGTAATATCCTTTGTTATCCCGGCAAGTCCAATCCATTTGGCTAAGTGTTTATTGGAGTATGCAGAATAATGCAGCCCTTCAAATACTCTGTCGGTTGGCTTTTGCTTTTCACCCAATAAACTGTATGCCTGTTCTGCTATGGGTAACACCTCGACCCCTTTAGTTTTTTGTTGTTTAAAGTGTATAAAATACCCTTGCCCTTCTACATACTCCAATTCACCCCAAACCAGCTTTGCAATATCTGAAAATCTTAACCCGGTCAATGCTGAAAACAATGCAGCATTTTTTAATAAAGGGTTGGCACATGCCGTTTTTACCAGCTTATTCAGTTCTTCAATAGTAAGGTATTGTCTTTGGGTTTCCGCCTGTTTAATAGGCTCTATCATAGCGTTAAGGTTGGTTTTTAAGTATCCGTCCTTATACGCTTGCTTCATTGCAGCTTTCACCTTATTAAAATAAGACAGTGCCGAATTTTGGGAAAGTGTTGGTTTATCGCTGTTTTTGTTTTTCGTAGTTAACAAGTATTCTTTAAAATCATTGCAGAACGTTTCATTCAAATCAACAAATTTCAATTGCCCTTTTGTGAATTTTTCTAAGTATTTCAATGCTGAAATCCAGTTATCAAAATTTGAGGCTTTTCGCTTATTTGCTAACAGTTTGAAGTATTCAACAAATGAACGTTCGCCCAATTCATTTTGTTTTAGCTGCTCTTTTTCGAAGGCGTTATAAATTTCAGGTTTATTCAGGCTGTTATCCCTTCTTTGCCTTATCTGTTCCGCAATTTGTATGGTGTCTTTATTATGCTCCTTATCAACCGGGCTTTTAGCTTTATCAAATAAATAAAGCCCTAAAAACTCCCTTCTGGTTGGTTTGCCTGTTTCCGGGCTTGGTATTGCAGGGTAAAAATCTAAGTATAGGCTATGCCTGTTCCCTGAAATTGGTTTTTGTCTTAAAGAAACTTTGATTGTCATTTCTGCAATATTTAAAATTATGAAAATAGTTTGTCAATGTCCGAACGCCTAACAAGAGTTTTCCTCTCAGCAAGGTTTACCGCTTTTATGTTTCCCTGCTCTATCATTCGGTAAGTAGTGCGGATTGATAAACTCAAAAGTTTGGCTACGTCCCGGACGGTTAAAAATTCCTTTGCCTTTAGTTCCTCAATCGGTTTGATTATTGCAGTCCGGGTTTCATTATTGCTTACCTCAATCTTTGCAGCCCGTTGTTTCTGCTTATACAATCGTTTGGCGCAATTGTCAGAACAGGTTTTTGAGGTGGTTTTTTTTGCCTCAAATTCCTTTCCGCAATACTCACAAATCCTTTGTACCCTGATGTTAGAACTCATTAAGTAGCTTTTAGTGGAAATAAATTGAAATAAGTGTATTTAAGTGCCATAATTTCACCTTAATATAGGGTTGAGGTACAAAAATTGGTTCTCAACCCTTTCAAGGTACAACTAAGGTACAAACTATAACGCAATAAACAACTATTGTAACAAACTATTTTTATGATACAGGCACTAAAAAAAGCCCTATGGAAAAGGCTTTCATATTGTTTCATACAAATTTAGTTATTCTTTACTTTGTGGTGGTTACTTTCCGATACAAAACTTGCTAAAGATGTAATCCAGTTTATCCTCGGTTGTTATTTCCCCTGTTATCTCGCCAAGAAAATAGAGACAGCGACGGATATCGAGCGAGATAAGGTCGCCGGGGATGTTATTGTCGAGGCCGTTCCTGATGTCGTGGAGTGACCTGAGTACTTCCTGCAGCGCGCCATAGTGGCGGGCGTTGGTGACAATGGTGCCTTCCTGTTTTATTCCACCTTCTGCTACGAGGTTGTACAAGGCTTCTTTAAGCTCGTGAATGTTTTCCTTGTTCCTGGCCGAGATGAAGAGGATGTCTTCGTCTGCGCCTTTGAAAGTGTCAATTGCTTTTTCCAGGCCTGTTTCATCTACCTTGTTGCCTACCAGCAGGTATTTAATATTCTGCAGGGCATCAGGAATGTGGAATCTGGCGTCCGGTGCAGTCAGGTCAAACAAGTAAATGACCACATCGGCTTTATTCATCGCTTCCCTGCTTCGTTCTATCCCTTGCAGCTCTATCAAGTCTGCGCTATGCTCTCTTATCCCGGCGGTATCTATCAGGCGAAACAGAACGCCATTAATATTCAATGTTTCCTCTATGGTGTCGCGGGTGGTTCCTGCTATTTCGCTTACTATTGCCCGCTCTTCATTGAGCAGGGCATTGAGCAGGGTACTCTTGCCCGCATTGGGTTTTCCGATGATGGCTACGCGCACGCCGTTCTTTATTACGTTCCCCAGCCTGAAGGAGTTGTTGAGCTGTGCTGTGGCTGCGCTAAGCCTGTCTACGAGAGCATAGAACTTTGTACGGTCGGCAAACTCTACGTCCTCCTGGCTGAAGTCGAGCTCCAGTTCTATCAGCGCGCTGAATTGTATCAGTTGTTCACGCATCTGCCTTAGGTCTTCGCTGAAACCGCCGCGCAGGTTGTGCATGGCCGCCTTATGCGCTGTGCCGCTCTGGCTGGCTATGAGGTCGGCCACGGCTTCGGCCTGGGTCAGATCGAGCTTGCCTTCAAGAAAGGCCCGCAGCGTGAACTCTCCCGGTTTGGCCATCCTTGCGCCATTTTCCATGCACATGGCCAGCACCTGCCTGAGCACATAGTCAGACCCATGGCAACTGATCTCTACCACATCCCCGCCCGTATAACTTTTTGGCCCTTTGTATAAACTCACCACTACCTCGTCGATCACCTGTGCGCCGGCCTTTATCTTTCCGAAATGAACGGTATGCGACGGCTGCTTTGAAAGATCTTTGCCCGAAAATATCCTGTTGACAATAGCAATGGCGTCGCTGCCGCTAAGACGTATCACGCCAATGGCGCCCTCGCCCGGTGGCGTGGCAATGGCCACAATCGTATCATTGGTATCGAGCATGCTGCGGCAAAAGTAAAAAGTAAAAAGCCAATAAACTATAAATGCCAATTATTATGCATGGCTTGCAGGCGCAGCAGATAATTTGCACATTTGCATAGTTCCAAAATTTGCATATCGTTATGAGA
>CAYNGS010000404.1:0-3698 GCA_964396625.1 uncultured Flavipsychrobacter sp. | reverse complement strand
CGCAACCATAGATATGTTTTCCGGTTGGCTTTATGGTCTGTCGTTAGGCGGTGTCACCATCACCTATACCGGTCCTGCCGGCTGCACCAGCCTGTTTGGACCCGTGCACGTGAATCCATTGTCTCCAACTTTCGGCCCAACATCTTTCTGCCAGGGAAGTACAGTGACCTATACGAATGGCACTCCAACTGCCGGTGGCGTATGGGGAGTAACCAATCCGGCCATCGCTACAGTTGATGCTAAAGGCGATGTGACAGGCCTGCTACCAGGTGTTGATACCGTAGTCTATACACTGCCTACTGGCTGTACCGCCTATTTTGGTTTTACAGTTAACCCGTTTGCGCCGATCGTTGGCGATTCAACGCTTTGCGTTAATTCAAGCATTACGTTGACCGATGCCTCGCCGGGTGGTACGTGGAGCACATACTCCGGTGGTGGCGTTGCGACCATAGATGGATCGGGTAATGTCTTCGGTGTCTCTGCAGGTACAGATACAGTTTACTACCTGTTGCCAACCGGTTGCCCGGCGCAGTTAACCATCACTGTTAATCCGATCCCTCCGCCCATCTCACCGACACCTGACAGTGTTTGCGTTGGCTCAACAATAAGTTTGTTTGATGACTCTGAGCCGGCAGGTGTCTGGGGAAGCGGCGATGTATCCATAGCTACTGTTTCCGGTACCGGCATTGTAGGCGGTGTTTCCGGTGGCGTAGTGGCCATTACCTATTCATTCCCGGCCACGGGCTGCTATGTAACTGTATTGGTTACCGTAAATCCTCTGTTGGGTATAACGCCGAATCCGGCTGCTGTTTGTGTGGACGACTCGATACAGTTGTCTGACGCGACGCCGGGAGGCCCCGGTGTATGGAGCAGCAATGATAATAGTATTGCTACCATCGGCGCCACAGGTTGGGTATACGGGGTTTCTGCGGGCACAGTAGTGATCACCTACCTGTTGCCATTAACTGGATGTAACGCAATAGATACAGTAACAGTGAATCCGCTGCCAAGTCCGATCACAGGTAGCGACACATTGTGTAATGGCGGTACCACCACGCTTAGCGATGCCACTCCTGGTGGTATTTGGTCGAGCGGAAGTACGGGTGTTGCAACTGTCGAGGATACAACCGGTATTGTGCATGGCGTATCAGTGGGCGTAGCCAATATTACTTATACGTTGCCTACGGGCTGTATTACATTTACTACGGTTACCGTAGACCCTACTCCGCCGGCAATCATTGGCCCTGGAGATGTGTGCTTAGGATTCTCCATACTGCTGACCGATGACTCCACAGGTGGCGTATGGTCTACCAGCAATGGGGCAGTTGCCACCGTGACAACCGGAGGTCTTGTTACCGGCCTTTCGGCACCGGATACTGCGATCATATTTTATACATTCCCGACGGGAGGCTGCGGAGTGGGTAAGACCATACATGTGCACCCGATACCGGTAATAACTGTGATTACACCTGCTATCATCTGTAAGGGCGCCTCGGATACACTGCAACCAAGCGGCGCCGGCGCTGGCGGAAGCTATTTCTGGACGCCGTCCTATGCGCTCAGTTGCACAAGCTGTCCAAACCCCATAGCGAGCCCAACGATCACCACCACTTATACGGTTGTAGGAACAACTGTGTATGGATGTAGTGATACTACTACAGTTGTTGTGTTGATAGACTCTGAGCTGAATCATTTGCTTATAGTTGGCAAGGACAGTATCTGTGCCGGCCAGTGCGATACACTGATGGCCTCCGGCGACCTTGGTACATTGTTCAAATGGCACCCGATCAACGGATTGTCTGATCCTGTGGGCGACACTGTCATTGCTTGTCCTTCTGCTACTACCACTTATGTAGGCGTAGTTATCGATTATCTCGGATGCCGCGATTCTTCATTATTCAAGGTGACTGTGAATCCTATACCGCAGCTCAAGGTGATCCCATCGCCGGTTATCGTATGCCGTGGCACACCTACCCAGGTGGCGGCAACAGGAGCTGGACCAGGCGGCAGATACGCATGGACGCCGAACCTCTTTATCTCGTGCGATTCGTGCTTTGACCCGATATTCACGGATACGTTCAATCTTGTTTATAAGCTCACCGGTACCACAATATATGGTTGTTATGATTCTACAAACGTGAAGGTCTCTGTACTTGATACCAATCTGAACACCATTAGTAACGATACGGACATCTGTATTGGTGACAGTGTGCAGTTGTTTGCTACCAGCAGAAGCCTTTACAGCAATCTCGATGTGCCTACGTTCTACTGGACACCGGGCAGCTTTATGAACGATCAGTATATTCCTGATCCGATAGTGACCCCGACAATAACGACCACGTACACGGCGCATATCACAGAGAATATATGCTACTCGAAAGACCTGACCGTTACAGTGAGGGTTCAGCCATTGCCTTCAATTAATATTGTGCCGGGTTCTGTCGTCGTCGTCGCGGGTACGCCCACCACGGAAACCGCGCTGGCACCGAATGTGACAGTGGCGCAATATATGTGGATACCGAACAATGGATCCATATCGTGCGACACCTGCTCCGATCCGATACTTACGCCGACGGTAGCAACCACCTACACGGTTACCGTTGTGTCTATCTATGGCTGTACATCGAAGGATACAGTAACGATACAGATGTATTGTGACAACAGCGAAGTATTCATTCCCAACACATTCACACCCAACGGGGATGGCGTCAATGATCGCTTTTTTGTGAGCGGAAAGGGTATAACCCTCATCCTGAACATGAAGGTGTATAACCGTTGGGGACAACTGTTGTTCGAAGCGCACAACATAAATCCGAACGACCCCGGTGCAGGCTGGGACGGTACTTATAAAGGAGTTGTGCTGGAACCGGATGTGTTTGTCTATCTCGTCGATGCGATTTGTGAGAGGGGTACGAAATTCAGTTACAAGGGAGATGTTTCTATAGTGCGATAAGTGTAAAAATTTTAAAAAAGGAACGATGAAGCGTTTTATTACCATAATTTCCGCAAGTGTGCTGTCTCTGATTACCTTGAGCAGCAATGCCCAGGATATTCACTTCTCACAGTTTTATGAGAATGAGATACTGCATAACCCCGCGCTGACAGGCATTTTCAGCGGCGACTACAAGCTTGGTATTGATTACCGCACCCAGTGGGGTAATGCCTTTATACCCTATAAGACCACGATGATATCTGCCGAAACGCGTATCATGGTGAGCAGGGAAGTAGGCGATTTTATCAGCTTCGGATTTGCAGCGACCTACGATAAAGCCGGTTCAATAAACTTCACCAGCACGCAAATTTACCCCGCTATCTGCTATAACAAAGCACTTGAGGATCAGCACAACACATATCTGTCCGTGGGCTTCACAGGAGGTTATCTTTCGCGTTCGGTAGATATGAGCCTGATGACTTTCAGCAGCCAGTATGTGAACAGCAGTTATAGCCCCAATAATCCATCGGGAGAGATAGCCACATACAGGGGGCTTCATAATTTCGATCTTGGTGCAGGTATTAGCCTCAACAGTTCTCTGGATCTCAACAGCCAGTTCAACTATTACCTCGGTGCTGCTGTTTATCACATTAACCAACCGACAGAAATATTCAATGGTGGTGACGTATTGGTGAAATTGCCGATGAAGTGGGAAATAAATGGTGGCTTCCACGCGCCGCTCAGCGCACAGTTCGGGTTCACATTG
>CAYNGS010000403.1:0-3708 GCA_964396625.1 uncultured Flavipsychrobacter sp. | reverse complement strand
TCTCCCTGCTTATTGCCGTTGTGATAGGTTTGCCTCTGGGGATATTGATATCGAGGCGGCGCGGGTTGTCGGCTATCGTACTGGGAACAGCCGGCATTCTGCAAACGATACCGAGTATTGCGCTGCTGGGGTTTATGATACCGTTGCTGGGCATAGGTGCAAAGCCTGCTATAGCGGCGCTGTTCCTTTATTCGCTGCTGCCCATCATCCGCAATACATACACGGGTATCGCAAAAGTGGACCCGTTAGTTAAAGAGGCGGCAAAGGGAATGGGCATGAGCAGTGTGCAGTCTTTATTTAAGATAGAGCTGCCGCTGGCCATGCCGGTTATTTTTGCGGGCATACGAACGGCGACCGTAATAAATGTAGGAGTTGCCACTTTGGCGGCTTACATAGCCGCTGGCGGACTTGGCGAGTTCATATTCGGGGGTATAGCGCTGAATAACACCAATATGATCCTGGCAGGCGCCATACCGGCTGCGCTGCTTGCGGTGATATTTGACTTTGCGCTGTCGGTAGTGCAGCGGCTGAACATTAAAAAGTTGCGACTGGCCTTTGTCTCATTTCCTTTTGTGATCCTGTTTCTTTCGTCTTTTTATCTTTTGCCATCGGTATATGAGAGCAAGCTGCTGGCGGGTTTTACCCCGGAATTTATGGGGAGGACAGATGGATATTTAGGATTAAAGAAGCAATACGGACTTAACGTGCGGACCGTGGTGATCAGCGATGCGGTGATGTATAAGGCAGCATTTGATAAAAAACTGGATGTGATCAGCGGGTATAGTACAGACGGAAGATTGAAGGCTTACGACCTGACGATACTGAAAGATGACAAGGTTATTTTTCCGCCATACTATGCATCACCGATCGTGCGGGAAGCGGTGCTGGAGCGGTACCCTGAGGTAGAAGCGACGCTGAATATGCTTGCCGGAAAGATAAATGATTCGGTTATGACGGAGCTCAACTACCGAGCCGATTATCTGAAACAGACACCGGAGCAGATCGCAAAAGATTTTCTTGTGGCCAACGGTATGTGGCGAGCGCCCCGAAACGGCCGGAAGGGAACTATCAGTATCGGGTCGAAAATATTTGGGGAACAGTATATATTGAGCAGTATGTACAGCATGCTGATAAGGGGCTATACGGACCTGGATGTGGCTACAAAGACAGGGCTGGGTGGCACCAAAATATGCTTTGACGCTATGATAAACAATGAGATAGACATTTATCCTGAATACACGGGTACGGGGCTGCTGGTACTGCTGAAGCCTGCGCAAAAAGATGTCGATAGGGTAATAAATAATAAGGATAGCGTTTATTCATTTGTAAGTAATAATTTTCACGAACGATACCACATCAAGTGGCTAAAACCTATTGGCTTTAACAATGCCTATGCACTGATGATGCGCAGGCAGCAGGCAGATGAACTGCATATAAATACTATTTCGGAGCTTAAAAATTACCTGGAAGCCAAATGAGTTTGCTTGAAAAATATAAAGAGGTAAGAAGCAGGAGCGAAAAGATATGCCAGCCGCTGAACACCGAGGACTATGTGGTGCAGCCGGTGGTTGACGTGAGTCCGCCGAAGTGGCACCTGGGGCATACGACCTGGTTTTTCGAGACCTTTATGCTGAAGCCATATCTGAAAGGGTATAAAGAGTTTGACCCGAATTACAATTTTGTATTCAACAGCTATTATGAGACGATCGGTGCACGAGTTATCCGCACGGACCGCGGCAATTTGAGTCGCCCGACGGTGGAGGATGTGTACAAGTACCGGGCATATGTGGACGAGGCGATGTGCAGACTACTCGCGAAGAAACAGCCGAAGGAGCGGGAAGAAATCATCGTGCTGGGACTGAACCATGAAGAGCAGCACCAGGAGCTGCTGTGCACCGACATAAAGTATATACTAGGGCATAATCCTCTTTTTCCGGCTTATTCGAGAAATGCGAAAAAAGATAAAATAAAGAAAGCGGAAAGTACATGGTTAAATATCCCGGAGGGGATTTATGAAATAGGATATGATGGTGATGAGTTTTGTTTTGACAATGAACTCGGTCGGCACAAGGTGTACCTGCAGCAGTATAAAATATCCGGCGGGCTTGTGACCAATGCGGAGTATCTCGACTTTATTAATGACGGCGGGTACCACCATCACCAGTTCTGGCACGCAGAGGGCTTGGACTGGGTGAAGAGCAATAACATTAATGCCCCGCTTTATTGGCACAATATTGATGGTGTGTGGCATAATTATACTTTAAACGGTCTGAAAGAGGTGGATATGGATGCGGCAGTTTGTCATGTCAGTTTTTACGAGGCAGCCGCTTATGCGGCGTGGAAGGGTGCGCGGCTGCTTACCGAAGCTGAGTGGGAGGCGGCCTCGGCCCGGATAGATTGGGGAGCGCGATGGGAGTGGACAGACAGCGCCTACCTGCCTTATCCGGGCTTTAAGAAAGCGGAAGGGGCTATAGGCGAGTACAACGGTAAATTCATGGTGAACCAGATGGTACTGAGAGGTGCATCGGAAATGACGCCGCCGGGGCATAGCCGGAATACTTACCGTAATTTTTTTCATCCCCATCTTCGGTGGCAGTACACAGGTATCAGATTAGCGAAATAGAAAATCATTTTTCCCGACCCAGGTTAACTACACCCCACTATGAATGACTTTTTCCAGGACGTATGGCGCGGACTAAATGCAACGCCAAAATACCTGCAGTCGAAATACTTTTATGATGCGGCGGGCGATGCCATATTTAAGGAAATAATGGAGTGCCCGGAGTATTATCTTACCAACTGCGAACTCGAGGTTTTCTCACGACAGAAAAGTGCACTGGCAGACAACATCTTAAGCAGCCTGAGTGACTTTGACGTGGTGGAACTGGGAGCGGGGGATGCTACGAAATCGGTGTACCTGCTTGAGGCGCTAATGGAGAAAGGAGTTGATTATACTTATTATCCCATCGACATATCTGAAAACATCATTGAGTTGCTGCACAGGAAACTACCTTCGCTTTTGCCGGGAATAAAAATGCGGGGGCTCAATGGCGAATATTTTGATATGCTTGATGACCTGAAGGGCGTGTCCGGGCGGAATAAGGTGGTGCTGTTCCTTGGGTCGAACGTGGGCAATATTCTGCTGGAAAATACCGTTGATTTCTTTAAGGCACTCAGGTCGCATTTGCTGCCGGGAGATCTAGTGTTGACAGGGTTTGACCTGAAAAAAGATCCGGCTGTAATTCTTGCCGCATATAACGATAAGGCCGGCATCACCCGGCGTTTCAATCTAAACCTGCTGAGGCGTATCAATGACACGCTTGATGCCGATTTCGATCTGTCGCAGTTTGAGCACAGGCCAGTATATAATGAGGAAACAGGAGCGTGTAAGAGTTACCTGGTGAGCAAGAAGGACCAACGAGTGCGGATAGGTGAGGTGGGATGGATACATTTCAGAGCGGGGGAGCAGGTGTATATGGAGATCTCGCAGAAGTATACGGTTTCGCAGACGGATGAGTTTGCCGGGGCTGCAGGATTTCGTCCGGTCGGTCATTTTTACGATGAAAAAAAATGGTTCCTGGACGCGATATGGAGGCTGGAAGGATGATCTTCTGCCGGATTTTTGTTAATGAGGATCACCCGTTTGTAATATTTCGTAATTTGGTATAAATAACTGGTTATGAAAAAGCTATTATTAGGAATATGGTT
>CAYNGS010000402.1:0-3712 GCA_964396625.1 uncultured Flavipsychrobacter sp. | reverse complement strand
AATACTGCACTGTTGTTCACGATGGGCGAGGGTGGAATGGTGCAATAATAGGTACTGCCGTGGTCTCCGGGGTCCACGATGTTCACTGTTGCATTATTCCTGCAGCATCTTTCATAGTCTATCACATAACCTCCCGCGTTGGGTTTTAGCGCAAATATATCAACAAATGTTTTTTTCAGCAGGCACGTCGGTGGTATGTTCGATACACAGGCATTGGTAAAGTTTGCGGGAACCGGAATGGAAGTGATAAAATTTACCGAGTCGGCCGCCACGAGGGTCAGCCCGTCATACACTCCGAAGAAGGCCGGGTTGTCCTGAGCTATCGCTTCCGGCTGGCCATTCTGGCAATCTTCATAAATTGTAAGGCTCACCTGGTACAGGTGGTAAAGGCCGCGCGTTGGAGAAGTGGTATCGCCAAGGTACTTGTAAGTAAACTCGCCGCCGACAATGTGAGAGGCGCCCGCCTTATAAAATGAAAGCGAAAGAAAAAAAACGAGTACTACAAAAAAAAGCCTTTTCATAAAGCCCCACAGTGATGGTCATAACTATAGTTCGCAAAATACCTGAGGTCTGTTACCAGCTGCTCCGGTTTCTCGAACATGCTCATATGCCCGCAATTATTATAAAAAGATACAAAATTAATACCAGATTTATGACATTTCTCTAATATTTTTTTATATGATATAACGGTGTCCTCCATTCCCAGCATCCATTGCACCGGGAATCTGGCAGATTCCAGCACCGCGGTCGTATCTTTCCTGCCTATCATCGCCCTGTAGAAATTAATGAGGCTTGCGTCCCTCATCAGCATCGCTTCATCAACCTGGTTCTTGACAGGCAAGGGGTTTGATCGTTTATAACCTGCAGAAAAAAGGTCTGGTACCATTTGATTGATAAACGCACTTTTGCCGCCCTTTAGTATAAGCTCAATAACTTTTAACCTTGTGTTTTTCTTTTCCTCGCTGTCCGCATCCGGTGTGGAATGTACGAGCGATAGTCCGGCAACCCGGTCAGGATAGGCGGCAGCAAAAGCAAATGCTGCATACCCGCCCATAGAATGCCCGGCTATCACAGCCTTGTCGGTATTTTCGGCATCCAGTATCGCCTTCACACAGGCCGCTATTTCCTCCATGGTCGTCTCCCGCTCCAGCACGCTGTTCCCGCTGCCGGGAAAATCGGGTACGATCAGTGTAAATGAAGCCGACAGACTGTCCCATACGTTGCGCCACAGCGTACCGCTCTCCGGGAAACCGTGCAGTAGCACCAATACAGGACCCGAACCCATTTTCCGGTAAAAAAGATGTGATGAAACGGATGTGCTTATCTCAGGCATGCGCAATCATGGTTTTCATCCGGCTGCCACGGTATATGGCGCCATATACACATAGCAGCGCAAGAAGCAACGGAGATAATTCCAAAATGGTCATCCCCTGTATCCTAAAGGTATGCAACAATAACGAAACGAATACCAGGGATATAGCTATCAGCGCGTAGCGGCCCCGGCCCTTCGGTCTGAAAAATGCAAGGAAAATATTAGTGGGCAGGCACCACAGCAGGTTATAGTTATCGGCACAGCCCTGGTGATCGGTGCCAAACCACATCACCAATATCAGCAACCCTAAAAGACCGGTGACGAACAGTAACAGGAAACTCATAACCCTTCCTAAAATTCGGAATCGCCTGACTGACAACCCAATGATGGTAAGCAACGCAACCAGCGAAGTAAGCACAAGTGGGCCGTTCACGCCCGCCGGCTGCGGTGGGCCTCCTGCCAGCATTAAAACAGGCCTGGTAGCAACGTTTTGGCCATTCACAGTAGCGCCGCCCACGCCATCCCGCAGATAATCGGGCAGAAACATGATATCTTCATTGGTCATCACCCGGTCGATCTTGCTGCCCAGCAGTATATTCACACCCAGCCTCGTCCAGTGATCGCGGTAAAAATACTTGTTGATAATATCGCGAAAGGAGAGTTTTGAATCTTTGGGTAGCGTGCGCCCGAACACAAACCCATTGCCAAACGTTTTGGGAAACGCATCGCGTATGCGTGTTGCGCAATTGTCGAAAAAGAAATCATATTTGTAGTACTTGTGTGCCGGCTCGGCGTTCCAGTTGAGAAAAGCGTAGAATTGCTGTTTCTGTGTTCCGTTCAATAATAACACCTGCTCTTCCACACTTCGTTTAGCCAGCACATATTCCGGCAGGAAACCGCTAAATTCTTCCACAGCGAGACAGTACAACAACTTGCCCCTCATAAACTGTATCTCGAAATTCGGTCCAAACTCAAACGTTCCGTAATTATACACCAGGTCGGTGTGCTGCCCGCTGTCTATTACGCGAATCGCTGTGTGACCGAAGACCTCCCACACTTCTTCATCGCCCGGCCCGCAGGTGATCAGGCTTATACGCAGGCGGCTGGTATCAGTCTGCGCATACGACGTGCAAGCGCTAAAAAACGCCAGCAATAGAAGAACAGTTCTCTTAAGCATGCTACAAAATAACAAAAGGCTATCTTAATAAGACAGCCTGTTAATAAAATATTTAAATACGCTTTGTGAAATCGTCAAAACTTAAAGTGCTTTCCACAAAAAGTCCTTCACGGATTGGGAGTTACCCCTCTGCACTACCGGAGAATACGGCTCCGATATACTCGCGGTTCAGGCGGGCAATGTTTTCAAGCGAGATGCCTTTGGGGCATTCTGCTTCGCAGGCGCCAATGTTGGTGCAACTGCCAAAGCCTTCCGCATCCATCTGCTTTATCATATTCACGGCGCGTGTTTTGCGCTCGGGGTCACCCTGCGGCAGTAGCGCCAGGTGAGACACCTTTGCAGATACAAACAGCATCGCTGAGGTATTGGGACAGGCAGCAACACAGGCGCCGCACCCGATGCACGTAGCCGCCGCAAACGATTCATCTGCTTTCTGCTTTTCTATTGGCAGGGCATTAGCGTCCACAGCATTGCCCGTATTTACCGACACATACCCACCAGCAGCAATGATGCGATCAAAAGCAGACCGGTCAACAACCAGGTCTTTGATGACAGGAAAAGAATCGGCACGCCACGGTTCCACCACAATAGTATCTCCATCCTTATACTCACGCATATGTAACTGGCACGTAGTGGTCTGGTGCCACGGACCGTGTGCACGCCCATTGATATACATACTGCACATGCCACAGATACCCTCGCGGCAATCATGATCAAAAGCTATCGGCTCCTTGTTTTCGGCCACCAGTTGCTCATTCAGCACGTCAAACATCTCAAGGAAAGACATTTCCGAAGAAATCCCTTTCACCTGGTAGGTTTCAAAACGTCCCTTCTCCTTCGCGTTTTTTTGTTTCCACACCTTTAGGGTGAGGTTCATGTTATAATGTTCCATGCTATTAAATTTGGCAATCCGGAAATTTGACAATTCGTCAATTTACCGCCTTGCTTTGTTTCAAATTACTTATAACTCCGCGCACTCGGATGCACAACATCGTATATCAAATCTTCCTTGTGCAGTTCAAACTGGCTGTCGCCTTTGTACTCCCATGCACCTACATACATAAAGTGTTCGTCGTCCCTTTGCGCTTCGCCGTCGGGCGTCTGGTACTCCTCGCGGAAGTGGCCGCCGCAGCTTTCATTGCGATGGAGCGCGTCTATGCACATCAGCTCGCCTAGCTCTAAAAAGTCGGCAACACGTCCTGCTTTATCCAGCTCGGGATTGT
>CAYNGS010000401.1:0-3726 GCA_964396625.1 uncultured Flavipsychrobacter sp. | reverse complement strand
AAACAATAAACTCAATATGCAAAGACTGCAAATTGAGTTTATCAAATTTCGTTGTGGCGGGCCGCTTATGGACATGTTATTCTCGGAGCGTAGCTGGTGAGCGTAGCATCGGTAGATGAATAAGTCGGGTCAGTGTCGAAGGTGAAGCCGCTGCCGCTGGACGGTGAATAGGAAGACGTGGGCTGTATGTTTATCATGCTCACATGGGGCACATCGCCACCCGGAACGCAGGCCGGATTTTGCTGCGCATGAAGCCATGTTGCCAACAGTACCGGTTGATCAAACATTGCCGGATCGAAAACATAGGCCTTTGTTCCGCTCGGAGTCTTGATATTTACGAGTGGTGCAACGTGATACCACCAATTAACGCAGCATCCGCCCCATTTTTCTCCTTTCACACAAAGTTCATCATGGCCGGCATTGGCAAAGCTGAAGATCTTGTGCGTAGCGTAGTGGTAGTCGTTATTTAATATCCAGCACATTTTGTGCGCACGGGCGTAGCAACCGTCCTCGCAATACTGGAACGATATGCAGTAGTCAACGGCATATGGGCCGGGTAGAGCACAGCACTGGTGCGTGATATAATCAAATATAAGCTGGGCAGTAGCCATATCGGGGATCACGTCTGTAAGGCCTGACGTGGTCGTGTTTATCATGGCCATTTCAGGCACATTATTGTTGATATCGTTATCGTTCATTGTTGCCAGGTCAATGCTGTGCGCAGTGGTGGGGCTGTAAACGATATGGCGTCCGGTATACCGTGCTGCTTCCTCGCGGGTGGCACTGTTTGCCGCCAGCACCGTAGCTGTCCATGGGTTGACGGTAACTTTTACGGGAGTGCCCTTGTCGAGCGCATTCTGCAGGCTTGCGATGATCGCAGCATCTGTCACATTAAAAAGCTCGGCTTTTTCGTTGAACATGATCTCCGTCGTTTTGCCATCGCCCGACTTGCGGATTGCAGC
Source organism: uncultured Flavipsychrobacter sp. (assembly GCA_964396625.1). Lineage (GTDB taxonomy): Bacteria > Bacteroidota > Bacteroidia > Chitinophagales > Chitinophagaceae > Nemorincola. Next base: position 2,764 of record CAYNGS010000401.1, on the reverse strand, counting down.
AACTGTAACAACGCTGATATCATTATTGCCCTGTGCTGTCTGTGTGACCGGGGCGGATGCCGTCTTTGCAGTTGCAGCTTGTCCTGTTGTTGCGGGCCTGGTTTGCTCACAGTTCTTATTGCACGCATTTACCAGCACAACCATACCCGTGAGAGCGGTTGCGTAAAGTATAGTGGTAAACTTCATCATGCTTTTGGAAGTAGCCTGTTTTTTCATAAACTGGTCAATTAAGAATTATCACAAAATACATATTTTATGGTTCTCAGGCAAAAATTTTTGAAATATGTTGTTTTTTTGTTTTTATTAATGATATTTAATAATAGTGCTAACTTTCCATATAGTATTGGCTTCTTAACAGTTCAACCGGGCTCCTAAATGAAACATTGTTTTATCCTCCTGATCAGTTTGATTTTGACAAGTAGTGTTATTGCGCAGCATTCAAAAGTGCCTATGCCTCAGCGGCATGGCATTGTAGTCAATGCGTTGCTGCAGCAACAAGATGGCGAAAACGCTGCTTATAAGACGACCACAGGCATTACTAAGCAAAGGGTAATAGGAGAAAGTACGCATGATACAACGCTGGCTACTTTTAATGATTCTGTAAGCGTGCGATACAGCCGGTTTCATAACTCCACCTATGATTACAATACAATGATCTATCCCTACAATTACACTTATAGTACGTCGCCTATGTTTAACTATGCGGGCACATTCACTAAGCCCATGGTTTTGTACGATACATTCAACCACTGGCAGGTGGATCCCAACACACTTCTGTATGGTCATTACGAAACGGCTTATGCACAGTACGATACACCTTTCTACAATCTTATTGCCTATGCCGACCTGTTTGATGACTCCGCTATAAACCCGAATATGCTTTACTTCAATAAATTTAATGCCGCACACAACATTGATACGGGGTATTGGTTTAACTGGATAATGGGTATTCCTGACAGTGCGTTCAAGCAGTTCTTTACTTATAATGCCGGCGGTAAACTGATAAAGGACAGCGTTTATGAATATCACCTGGGTGCCTGGCACATCGTGTCGAGAACACTATACACTTATAGCGCCGGAAACAATCTCATCCAGATAGATAACTATGCCAATACTACAGATACCTCAATGCTGTTACCGCTGATAGAACAGGTGAAATATGTGAACACTTATGACGCCAGCAACAGATTACTCACTGTGCTGGACAGCACATATGACGGCACCTCGCTCGACCAGTATGTAAAGGATACTTTCGCATATACTGGCGCAAATGCGTTTCACACGTCGTGGAAAGAATACCAGTACGACCCGATCAATCACTATTGGGCGCCGATGTTTTATATGAGTAAGGTATTAAACAGCTCCAGCCTGCCGGACACAGTGCTCATAAAAGGTTTTGATAGCCTGCTCAATGCATGGGTGCCGCAGACCATGGACGTGATCAGCTACAACTCATTTCATAATCCGGATACGCTGCAGGACTATGAGTATAACTTCACCGCCTTTCCAGCGTTCCCGAGCGCTACCACAGTCTATTACTACGAGACCTACGTAGACAATACTGCTGTTCAAAATGTGGCTGCAACAGCAGACAATGCTAAGATATTTCCGAATCCAACAAGCAATTTCATAACTATTTCCCAGTTGGGTGTGGCTGTCAATTCACCTGTCTCAATTACGTTTGTTAATGAAAATGGTCAAATGGTAAGCCGGCAATTTGTGCGCTGGCAAAACGAGGCGCGGATATCGTTAACTGACCTTACACCCGGTGTTTATTGGGTACTGGTGCAGGATGAGCATGGCAATCTGGTGCATCGGCAGGCAGTGGTAAAACAATAAGAGCTGGCTGGGACTGTGGTGGTCGTTATTCATCGCGGTCGCTGCCGAACACATCCTCTTTGAGGATGCTTATGATGATTACAACAACGATCAACCCGATAAAAAACATCATAAAAAAATTGCTATTTAGTTACAAGATATGTATTTCTAATACTATTTTCAAAATCCTGCTCCCGAGGTCTTTATAATCGCCCCATAATTGTTGCCGGCTGTCACTCTTCAACTTTTCTGTAAATTTGCCTATGCCTACCGTTGCCCGTACTACGATAAAGAAGGTCAATGCTGCGACCTTTGCCGACGCTGACGATCTGCTGGCCGCTGAAGAGCCTATGGAAATAAGGTTGGAGTATGCCGAGGGCGGTAAGCGCATTCAGAAAAATATCTCAGTGACCATGCGCACACCCGGCAACGATTTTGAGCTGGCGGTAGGCTTTTTGTACACCGAGGGGATCATTACAGCCGCCACCGATGTTGAAGAAGTGAAGTACATTAAGCCCGATAACACGAATGTCGTTGGCGTGTCACTGGCAGACCACGTACATCCAGTGCTGGGACATATGGAGCGGAACTTTTACACCACATCAAGCTGCGGCGTTTGCGGCAAGGCTTCGATAGAGGCGGTGCGTACGGTATGCAGTATACCTGATTCGATCGATAGCCTTCGTGTGGCTTCCGGGCTTATCTATCAATTGCCCGGCTTGCTGCGCAAACAGCAGGACATCTTTGAGAACACCGGCGGGCTGCATGCGAGCGCGCTTTTTGATACTAATGGCGTGCTGCTGCTCAGTCGTGAAGATGTGGGCAGGCACAACGCGCTGGACAAGCTCATAGGGGCTGCGCTGAACGGGGATATGCTGCCTCTTGATAAACACATATTGATGCTCAGCGGCCGTATCAGTTTTGAGCTGGTGCAGAAGGCGATAAT
>CAYNGS010000400.1:0-3731 GCA_964396625.1 uncultured Flavipsychrobacter sp. | reverse complement strand
AAAGAAGAAGAAGCACCGGGGCGGCGGTATCAGCATCAATGTGGTGGAAGGCAAGGACATTACTTATGACCAGGCCAGGGCGTTCAAAGAGCGGTTCACTTTCCCGGCCAGTGTGGGCATATCGTTCACAGGCAGCAGTATGGCCACAGTGCATTACCGTTCCCAGAAAACAAATCCGAATGTGCACGTAAACGGTGTTGATGAATCGTACTTGACGGTCACAGACACAAAGCTCGATTTTGGCCGTAATTTTTCTACATCAGAGATCGCATCGGGCAGCTACACCTGTATATTAGGAAACGGTGCGGCGAAAAAATTGTTTAAGAACAAGATCAACACTGCGATAAATGAGATTGTATCTGTAGGCGATGTAAAATGCCGGGTCATAGGCGTGATGGAGTCGAAGGGAGGCAGTATGGTGATGGACGCTGACAATTCAGTTTTGCTGCCACTCAACACGGCGAGGTCTATGTATGGCGGCGACAATTCTTACCTTATAAGTGTGATCGTGGGCGATGTAAAGCTGAAAGATATAGCACAGGAAGAAGCCGAAGGCCTGTTCAGGGTAATACGTAAGCAGCCGCTGGGCACACAGGACAACTTTACGATCACTCAAAACAACGACCTTGTGAGCATAGTTATGGACAGCATCAAATACATACGCTGGGCCGCGGTTATTATTGGTATCATCACGCTGCTGGGCTCAGTTATCGGCCTCATGAATATTATGATGGTGTCTGTAGCTGAGCGCACACGCGAAATAGGAGTGAGTAAGGCATTGGGTGCGCGTTCATCAACCATTAAACGGCAGTTTTTAACGGAGTCTATTATGATCAGCCTCATGGGTGGCGCAGTTGGGGTAATACTGGGTATGCTCATCGGCAATGTGGTCGGCATCTTCCTGAACACCGGTTTTGTGATGCCGTGGCTGTGGATCACAGTCGGCGTGAGCCTCTGCGCAATAGTGGGCGTAATATCCGGTATCTACCCGGCCATAAAAGCATCCCGGCTCGACCCGATAGTCGCGTTGAGGTATGAGTAAATTGACATACTTCCTTTGCCAATTATTGAGATATATTATTAATATTTTTTGCTGTTTTTGCTTATGGGGTTCCTTCCCGGTGCGATCAATAAACATTAACTATTTCCCCATAATACTGTTCCCGAAATTCGTCCGTAAATTGCAGATAAGATGAGTACGGATACAAGAGTGAAACCCGTGGATGCAGGAAATATAGAAGTGCAGGGCGCGCGGGTGCATAATCTGAAGAATATCGACGTCAGCATACCCAAAAATAAACTGGTAGTCATAACAGGTATCAGCGGCAGTGGCAAATCGTCGTTGGCGTTCGATACTATTTTTGCTGAGGGGCAGCGCAGGTATATGGAGAGCTTTGCGGCCTATGCCCGCCAGTTCATGGGCGATCTCGACCGGCCTGATGTAGACAAGATATCAGGTCTCAGCCCGGTAATTTCGATAGAACAAAAGACCACTAACCGCAATCCCCGTTCTACAGTGGGCACCGTAACAGAAGTGTACGACTTTATGCGACTGTTGTATGCGCGTGTGGCGGAGGCCTATTCTTACAATACCGGTAAGAAAATGGTAAAGTTCAGCGAGGAAGAAATAGTGGCGCATGTGGAGCAAACCTTTGCCGGTAAGAAGATCATGCTGCTGGCGCCGGTGATAAGGGGGAGAAAAGGTCACTACCGCGAGCTCTTTGAGCAACTGCGCAAACAGGGTTACCTGAAAGTGCGCATAGACGGCGAGGTCACCGACCTGAAAGAGCGCATGCAACTGGACCGCTACAAGATACACGACATAGAATTGGTGGTAGACAGGCTTATTGTGCAGCCCGAGGGCCGCACCCGCCTGAGCCAGAGCTCGCAGAAGGCGCTGCAGATGGGCAAAGGACTATTGTTTGTGGCCGATGCCGACACGAACGCCATCAGCCAGTACAGCCGGCAACTGATGTGTATAGATTCTGGTATCTCTTACGAAGAGCCATCGCCGAATACATTTTCGTTCAACTCTCCATACGGGGCATGTCCCAAATGCAAGGGCCTCGGCAGTATATACCAGGTAAATATGCAGGAGGTGCTTCCTGATATGGATAAGACCATCACAGAGGGGGGTATTGCTCCGCTGGGCGGAGAACGCGATGCATGGGCGTTTCAGATGGCTACAATGCTGGCAAAGAAAAATAAGATTCCGCTTGATAAACCGCTGAAAACTATTCCGCAAAAGCAGCTGAACATTTTGCTCTATGGCAATGAAGAGGGCGTGGTTACCTATACAAACGACGAACCCGAGACCTATCACGAGCAGGTGGTGCAGCACAACTACGAGGGCATCGTCAACATGGTGCTTCGGTGGTTCAACGAAACCACATCGGAGGGGGTGCGCACCTGGGCTGAAAAATTCATGGTACTCAATACCTGCCCGGTTTGTAACGGGGCAAGGCTGAAAAGAGAGAGCCTTTTTTTTAAAATAGACGGCAGTAATGTTTCGGAGCTGTCTGAAAAATCGCTTCAGGGCCTCATGGACTGGTTTGCGAATGTAGAAGAACGACTCAGCAACAAACAGAATACAATTGCAAAGGACATTCTGAAAGAGATAAGAGACAGGCTGCACTTTCTGCTCGATGTCGGTCTGCATTACCTGACCATTGATCGCCCCACAAGAACACTTAGTGGCGGTGAATCGCAAAGAATAAGGCTGGCCACGCAGATCGGCTCACAGCTTACCGGCATTACGTACATACTCGACGAGCCCAGCATAGGCCTGCACCAGCGCGACAACCAGCGCCTCATAAAGGCGTTGAAAAATCTCAGGGATGGCGGCAACTCCGTGTTGGTGGTGGAGCACGATAAAGATATTATGCTGGCTTCAGATCACCTCATAGATATAGGGCCTGCGGCAGGCATGCACGGCGGCAGGATCGTGAGCGCAGGTACACCCGGCGACATATTGCTGCAGGATACCACAACTTCAAAATACCTGAATCATACCCTGCAAATAGAAGTACCGGCCGAACGCAGGAAAGGAAATGGTAAGAAGCTGGTGCTTGATGGCGCTACCGGCAATAACCTGAAAAATGTTTCCGTGAAATTGCCCTTGGGTACATTCATTTGCGTGAGCGGCGTATCGGGCAGCGGAAAAAGCACCCTGATCAACGAAACGCTTTATCCTATACTGGCGAAGCATTGCTATCCCAACTTTAAACAGGCCCCTATGCCCTATAAGAAGATACAGGGCCTGGAGCATATAGACAAAGTGATCGAAATTGACCAAAGCCCTATAGGTCGCACGCCGCGCAGCAACCCGGCAACCTACTGCGGGTTCTTTAACGAGATCCGGCAATTGTTTTCCCAGGTGCCTGAAGCGAAGATAAGGGGCTATACGGCTGGCAGATTTTCGTTCAATGTAAAAAGCGGGCGTTGCGAAGAATGCCAGGGTGGAGGGATGCGTGTTATAGAGATGAATTTTCTGCCTGACGTATACGTGCAGTGTGAAAAGTGTAACGGTCGCAGGTATAACCGGGAAACACTGGAGATACGCTACAAGGGTAAATCTATTGCTGATGTGCTCGACATGACGGTTGACGAAGCGGTGGAGTTCTTTGTAAATGTGCCATACCTGCATCGCAAAATAAAAACGCTGCAGGATGTGGGGCTTGGCTATGTTACCCTCGGGCAGAGTGCGGTAACGCTCAGCGGTGGCGAAGCGC
>CAYNGS010000399.1:0-3741 GCA_964396625.1 uncultured Flavipsychrobacter sp. | reverse complement strand
CAAAGACCAATACCAGAGCTTCTTTAAAAGCGTTAAAGGAAGACTTGGAGAGAACCAATAATGCTATAAATGAAATCATTAAAAACGATGAGCAATTAAACCACCTATTCAACTTGGTTTCATCAGTAGACGGTATTGGTGCTGTAAGCGCTACCCAAATTATTATTGCCACTAATGAGTTTAAAACTATCACTACAGGTAAAAAATTTGCTTGCTATTGTGGTGTTGTTCCATTTGAACATCAATCAGGATCAAGCGTCCGAGGGAAATCCAGAGTTTCCAAAATGGCTAATATGAACTTGAAAAAATGCTTACATATGGCGGCTCTGTCTGCAATGCATTATAGCGTAGAAATGCAAGACTTTTTTAATCGAAAAGTTGCTGAGAGTAAAAATAAAATGTCTGTTATTAACGCTGTTCGTAATAAACTTATTCTCCGAGTTTTTGCTTGCGTGCGGGATAATCGACCTTATTCCAAAGATTATGTGTATTTGGCCCGTTAGGTTTCTTCAAATAAAAGCAGGTGGCCTTTGTCGACGCCTTATTAATCTAACATCAGATACTCTTTGTGAGAATGCCCGACGCATAGGCTAAACAACTGGGTAAAATGCTGCTGATATTTAAGCCCCAATTCATAAGCAACTTCACTAACTGATTTGCTATGGTTAAGTATTTTTTCTTTAGTCATCCCCATTTTGCTTTACTCTACTTCACCGAACTTCTTTTTTACTATATTTGAAAGGGGACAGTTGGCGGAAAAAAATAAAAAATATTTATATGAATACTTTTTTCTCCATACCAGACAAAGAAAAGGACTACCAGAGCTACATGGTATTTGTGCTCGCAATTATTTGGTCGGTGGTAACCGGAGTAATTGTTTCAATCGGTTTTTATTTCTTTCCTGAGATTTGGTTAAGGTGGCTTACATTTTTGGGTGTTTCACTATTTATTGTTCTAACAAATCTTACATTAAACCGTTTAGGCTACACCCGTGTGGCAAGTTGGTCACTTACAATCATGTTGTGGCTATATATAACCATACCCTGTTACTCGGCAGGCGGCATAATGGCTCCCGGAGTTATATCGCAAATGAGTGTAATACTGACGGCTGGCTTTTTACTTGGCTGGAGAGGAGGACTGCTATTTGGATTATTGTCAATTGGCACAGACTTTATGTTTGCCTACATGGAAATAACTGGCCATTTACCTAACCCATCAGTAATGCACAATCCAATAACCCGGTGGATCGGCGCAATTATTCCTTTTGGCACCATCATAGCCTTACAATACTATGCAACTAATCACCTACGTGCCGGTTTGATCGCACTTCAAAACGAAATATATAGACGCGAGGCAGCAGAGAAGGCAAAAGATGAGACACTTCACAACTTAGAAGAGCGGGTAAAGGAACTGAAAACACTTTATACGGTAAGCCGTATTTTACAGGATGAAAGTGCGCCACTTGGCAGTTTGCTTCACAAAATAGCTGACGTTCTTCCACCTGGTTGGCAGTACCCCGAAATAACAGCCGCCCGCATGTGCATTGACGGAATAGAATACGCTACAAACAATTATAAATCATCTGAATATTGCCTGCAGGGCGAAACAAGAACCGCTAACGGCACCCCTGTGAGTATTGAGGTTGTGTATTTACAACATATGCCCCAAATGGATGAAGGACCGTTTTTGAAAGAGGAGCGCAGCTTGATCAATATGCTGCTGGAAATGCTCAGAATTGATCTGGAGCGGAGAGAGCGCACCACCGAACTGCGCGATTATAAATTCGCTTTGGACATAGCGTCTATTGTAGGCATTTCGGGAGTAGATGGTTGCTTTACATTTGTAAACGAAAATTTTTCTAAGGCCAGCAAATATAGTTCTGCGGAATTGCTGGGTAAGCACCATAGTATCATCTGGTCTGGCTATCATGCTCCCGAGTACTTTGACGAGTTGAAAATAGCAATGCAGGATGGCAAGCCCTTCAGGGGAGAATTCTGCAACATGGCCAAGGACGGCACCATGTATTGGGTAGACACAACCATCGTTCCGTTTTTGGATGAGCATGGAAAAGTTTACCAATATCTTTCTATTAACCACGATATTACCGAGCGGAAAGAAGCGGAAGAAAAGGTCAAACAAAGTGAACAATTATTAAGAAAGATCACCAGCCAGGTTCCCGGCAATACGTACATGTTTGAAATAGAAGAAAGCGGGCGATCCACTGTGCTTTTTATGAACCGTGGAACTGAAGTTTTTAATCATAATTACAAAATAGAAGATATTTTCGATGATCCTCAAATGATGAGGGAGGTATTGCATGAGGATGATAAGATCAAATTTAATGATGCAATGAAAGAAGCATATAAAACACAATCAGTACTCAGTTTTCAATACAGGGTGGTTGTTAATAAGCAGATCAGGTGGCGATGGATGCAGGCCGTTCCTGAAGGTAATCAGGATGGAAAAACTGTGTGGTATGGAGCAACAAGCGATATTACTCCACTTGTTGATTACATTGCTTCCATTGAGCAGATCATTTTCGACATCAGTCATGTAATTCGACGACCTATTTCGACTATGCTTGGTATGACACAACTGATTGCTGAAGGTGATCTTACAGAAAAGGAGATTAAAGATTATTCCCAAAACCTGTATATCATTTCAAAAGAGATGGATGATTTTATTCAAGAACTGAATCGTGCCTACAACCTAAAAAAAGAGAATACTCAAATTAATATTAACATTTCTTCGTCCATTGACAAGCGCAGTTCTTTATTCAATTGACACTTGCTTCCGTGCGTTTTTCTGCCTACCATTGCCTATTTCGAGCAAAAGAAATTAGAACCGTAATTGCCGATCTTCCGTTGGTTTTAATTCAGAGTCGGGGTGACTATATTCGAATTTATATAATTTGCCTCGCAAGATTACATCTAGCCAAAAAAATGTTTTTGAAGATTTGGTTTACTCATAGAAATCTGCGGATGCCATTAGCCTGACCATGATCTTCATTAAAAAGTTATTCACTTTCGTGATCCGGGCGTCGACTTCAACAAGCGTTCTGTTATCGTCTAGCGCTGTGAAAGTATTTGCGGCCGTATGAACCAGCATTGTGCGGTCGCTGTGTATATGGGCATATGAGGCGGTATAGCTGCGCGGTTCCTCCATGGTCAGTATGGTCTCGATCATGGCATACTTTCTATAGTTCAATTTTGTGACGGCGCCCTGCTGCGCCGGTGCGCTGCTAACAGGTTCGTAACCGACGAAATCTTTCTTCCACTCTTTGAAGCGGGCCTTATCGAGCGAAAGGTTGAATACTTTTGTGATGGGAGCGTTTATTTCAATTTTTGTGAGCACGGTGGTGTCGGCGAGTTTTGCTGGTCGATTTATTTTGCAAAGTTGCATAATGCCTGGAAGACTTTTTGTCGAAAGTTGCTGTTTATTTCTTTATCGCAGCTCGGGCATAAGAATATTATCAATTACGACTGGATGACATAATACTAAACTTACCGGACGTTCACTTTGACATTTTTTGCAGAAGATAATTTTCAAGCCGTTGCACGGTCTGTTTAAAACCATCTTCAGCCTTGTGCTGTTTCTCTACTATCTCAAACAATTCTTTGCTTTCATATAATTTATGCCAATTAAGCAGGGTCGAATTGCCATCGCGCTCAAATTGTACGATCGCAATAAAATTTGGATTAAAATGTTCGTGCACTAACTTTTTGTGCTTTACAACCTCTC
>CAYNGS010000398.1:0-3744 GCA_964396625.1 uncultured Flavipsychrobacter sp. | reverse complement strand
GCCAAAATGCTGAAGCAAACTAACAATATCGAAAAAAAATATCTCATCAACTCTTATCAATGATCAGCATAAAATCTTCCATCGGGTCGAAAAAGAAATCCGTCCAGCCGCTCTTGTGGCTTTTCATTTCTTCTTCGTTAGGGAAGCCGGTATGCTGCAGTATTACCTTTGTACCCGCCTCATCTTCCTTCAATATATAATGAACTTCAGTCGGCCTTACATCGTCAGCCCAGTCAGTTGTTCTCCAGGTATAAGCAAGCTCATTTGCCCCGGTCTTCAATACTGTCCCTGTCACCCAGCCATCAAACATTTCAAATTTCCCGCCCACCTTGTTTTCCACTATTGCAGCTCCGCCGCTCCACTTTCTAATCAACGCCGGGTCTGTCAGCAATTCCATCACGCGTATTGGCTTCCCTGATAAAATAAATTCAAGTTTAAGGTCGAAAGGCATAATTTAATTTTTAGCCTGCTCCCTCAATTCCTGTATTATTTTATCCACCTTTTCCTTTGTCAGATGTTCACGATACGTCTTGCCCAGCTGCATCATCGGTGCGTAACCGCAGGCGCCAAGGCACTCCACAGCCTTCAATGTAAACAGTCCGTCAGCGGTCGTCTCACCTACGTTTATTGCCAGTTTCTCTTTTATATAATCTATTATCTGGTCGCTGCCATTAAGCATACACGGCCCTGTCTGGCATACTTCAAACATGTATTTACCTACAGGCTTTGTATTGAACATGCTGTAAAATGTTGCCACTTCATAAACCTCTATTGGCAGAATATCTAATAGTTCAGCTACGTAATCCATTACAGGCACATCCAGCCACCCGCCAAATTCATCTTGCGCCACATGCAACACCGGCAGCAAAGCACTCTTCTGCTTTCCTTCCGGATAATGCGAGATCAGCTCTTTAACTTCTTTTAATTTTTCTTCTGAGAATTTCAACATTTATTATCTCATTTATTAAGCATCCAATTCGCCTGCTATTACATTCAAACTGCTTAATGTAATAATTGCATCGCTGAATAATCCGTTTCTTACCATTTCAGGATAGGCCTGGTAGTATATGAAGCACGGCCTCCTGAAATGAAGGCGATAGGGCGTGCGGCCTCCGTCACTTATCAGGTAAAAACCCACTTCGCCGTTTCCTCCTTCCACCGAATGATATACTTCGCCTTTCGGCGCATCTATCTCACCCATTATTATCTTAAAATGGTAAATGAGCGCTTCCATTTTGGTGTAAACATCTTCCTTTGGCGGCAGGTGGAAATGATCGGCCTCCTGCGCATAAAATATTTCTTTCTGCTCCGGAAACTCTTTCTCTATTTTCTGGATCTTTTCCAACGCCTGGTGAATGATGCTCACACTCTCCCATATCTCACCGTTGCGCACCATAAACCGGTCATAAACATCTCCTACTGTACCCACGGGTATCTTAAAGTCAAAATCTTCGTATGAGGAATAAGGCTGAGCCACACGCACATCATAGTCAACACCTGTTGCCCGCAGGTTAGGGCCGGAAAATCCATAATTCAAGGCCCGCTCTGCACTTATCGGGCCCGCGCCAATGCACCGCTCCATGAATATCCTGTTACGGTTCAGCAGGTCTTCGAATTCCTTCATTGTCTTTGGAAAATCAACCAAAAACTTATTCAGCTTTGTAAATGAAGCCTCGGTAAAATTCCGCTCGAAGCCACCTACACGCCCGATGTTGGTGGTAAGGCGTGAACCACATATTTCTTCAAATATCTCGTATATATGCTCACGCGACTGGAATACATAAGTAAATGGAGTCAATGCCCCCGTGTCAACAGCTATTACCGAATTACAAACGAGGTGGTCAGCAATGCGGGCAAGCTCCATGATGATAACGCGCAGGTACTCCACGCGCTTTGGTATTTTTATCTTCAGCAGTTTCTCCACTGTCATGTGCCAGCCCATATTGTTAATAGGCGATGAGCAGTAGTTCAGACGGTCAGTAAGTGTAGTGATCTGGTAAAAAGGACGGCGTTCGGCAATTTTTTCAAAAGCCCTGTGTATATAGCCGATAGTTGGTACGGTGTCCAGTACGCGTTCACCGTCGATTTCCATTATGTTCTGGAACACACCATGAGTGGCCGGGTGCGTCGGCCCCAGGTTTAGCGTAGTACTCTGCTTCTGAAGAGATTCTTCAGAAAGCTTTATATGATGTTGCTGGTGTGGTTGTAGCTCCATATTACCCTTAGTCCACAGAGGACCTTGCCCTCTTTATTAAATTAATATTCGTTGTCAAACGTCACTTTACCTGCCAAACATCTCGTTGTCCTTATCTCGCCTCGTAGGATCCTCCATTTCATATTCCTTGCGCATTGGGAAGTAATCCATCTCATCAACATTCAGTATACGGATCAGGTTCGGGTGCCCCACGAAATTCACCCCGTAAAAATCATAGGTCTCCCGCTCCATCCAGTTGGCTCCCGAAAAGCGTTGTGTTGCCGTAAATACGTCGGGTTTTTCTGCTGGCACAAATACCTTGAACCGCAGCCGTATGTTGTCCACAAGGTTATGAAGATGGTATACGACAGCTATTTCCTCCCCCTGCCTTTCCGGATAGTGTACTGCCGTAAGATCAGTGAGGAAACGAAACGCCAGTTGCTCATCGTCATAAAGAAACTGCATTACTTTCAGGTTCATTGCTGCAGGAGCCGTAAAGGTCAGCAAGCCAAATGGCGTGTCCCATTCAGTGAGTTCTTCCCCGAACTTTTCAGTTAGCCTTTGTTTTATTATTTCGTTGGTCAAAGCCATAAATCTCAAACCTCTAAAGAAGCTTCTTTTATTAAGTATCCCATTCTTGCCACAGCCAGGGCTTATTGTATCCCGTACTCTTCCATCAATGCCTTGTAAACCGGGCTGTTTCTCCGTCGCATACTCTCATTGTGCACGAGGTCCTGCAATTTCAATATGCCGTCTATAATGCCTTCCGGGCGCGGAGGGCAACCCGGCACATAAACGTCCACCGGTATCACCTGGTCTATACCTTGCAGCACAGAATAAGAATCAAATATGCCACCACTGCTCGCGCAGGCGCCAATGGCTACCACCCATCTGGGTTCCGCCATCTGCAGGTAAACCTGGCGAAGGACAGGACCCATTTTTTTTGCAATAGTACCAGCCACCAGCAACACGTCGCACTGCCTTGGTGTGAAGCCCATACGCTCGGCGCCAAAGCGACCGAGGTCGTAGTGCGAGCCCATCGTTGCCATAAACTCAATACCACAGCATGATGTGGCGAACGGCAACGGCCACAAAGAATTCTGGCGGCCGAGACCTACAATTTTATCAAACGTGGACGAAAAAAACCCTTCACCTGAATATCCCTCAGGTATATCCACCATTTTCACTTTTGTATTATACTGAACCGGACGCGGCATAAAATAATTTTCATTTTTTTAAGTGTGTCATTGATCTGCTCTTCACACTTCACCTCTATAAAACGCTCAATACTATCACTCAAACTACTCCTCCCATTCAAGGGCACCCTTCTTCACGATGTAAATAAACCCACACAAAAAGAACGCCACGAAAAGCACGACTTCAAGGAAGCCATCTTGCCCCAAATAGCGGAAATTTATTGCGTAAGGATAGAAGAAGATCACTTCCACATCAAATAACACGAACAGGATAGCAACGAGAAAATACTTGATACCCATCGGCTGCCGGGCATTACCCACGGCGGGGATACCACTCTCAAAATTGATCAGTTT
>CAYNGS010000397.1:0-3748 GCA_964396625.1 uncultured Flavipsychrobacter sp. | reverse complement strand
CACCAAAAGCCCACTGTGAAAAGACCCGAGATAGCTGCCCATACCAGAAATGCGATCATTGTCAAAGACGATTCGGCGCTAAAACCGGGTGGCGACTATATTGCTTTGAAGAAAGAAAATCCGCAAGTGGTTGCCGATACAGCTAAAACAGAACAAACGGCGACACCTCCTGCTATGGCGAAAACAGATACAGCCGAAACATTGGAGGAGGCAGAGCCCATTCCGCCACCGATAGCCGCTGAGGCGCCCGATACTGTTGTAAAAGCAGCACCCAAGAGTATTTCGGAAATGTCGTATGAAGAGATAGAAGCACAGCAGGAGAAGAAAGATGAATTTGCAAAGCTGAAAAGCGAGCTCGACAAAATAGTATATGCCGATGACAGTAAGCTGGCGGTGGCAAATGCCGCCCCAAGCCCTGCGCCGACTGCCGAGAAGAAGCCAGCGGCAGAACCTGTGCAAGCAAAAGGCAATAAATTTTATACTGTAAAAAAAGGCGACACAGCCTTCTCGATAGCGAAGAGAAACAACATTACGGTAGACCAATTGTATAAGTGGAATAACATTGATGCAGGAGATGTGAAGGTGGGAAAAACGCTGCAGGTAAAAGAATAAATATGGCTGAGATCTATGTTCATGATAAGGTTTTTGTTCCCTTCCTGACACGAGACGCGATAGCGGAGCGAGTAGCAGCAGTGGCTGGCAAAATCAATGCGGAATATGCCGGCAAAAATCCGCTTATCATTGGCATCCTGAACGGTTCTTTCATTTTCGCCGCTGACCTGTTTCGTGAACTCTACATAGAGGCTGAGATATCTTTTATTAAGCTTGCGTCGTACAAAGGCACGTCGTCGACCGGGCATGTGGTCACAGCGGTGGGGCTGGAAGAGGACATACATGGCAGGCACATCATCATAGTGGAGGATATAATAGATACCGGAAAAACGATGAGCTCATTTTTGCCGGAGATACAGCACCGCCAGCCCGCATCGGTACGCATAGCTACGTTTCTTACCAAACCATCGGCGCTGAAGCATGACGTAGTTGCCGACTATACGGCGTTTGAGATCGAAGATAAGTTTGTAGTGGGGTATGGGCTGGACTATAACGGGCTGGGGCGGAACCTGCCGGATCTTTATATTATTAAAGAGTGAGGTTACGGTGTGCGTGGCATAAGCATACGACCATTTTTTTAGGTAATTTGGCGAAATATTTCCTCAATACCCATCTCTGATGAAACGATTGATGCCATTCCTGGTGTTCCTTATGCTTTCCATGGCCTGCAAGACCAATTGGGAGGCAGATGATAAGAGGGCTTTTTACCAGGCCTGTACGGACGAAGCAATAAAATGGGCAGGCACTGAAGATAGAGCTAAAACCTATTGTGACTGCGTATTCGGGAAAATGGTGCAGAAATACCCGAACGAGGCCGATGCGCTGGAACATATAGACAGCCTGGGCAAAGACCCCGACCTGATAAAGTGCAGGGACGAGATGAAGCCCTGATTGACATATCGTTGTTGTGCTGAAAGTTGGTTTTGATTTGTGGATTTGTGCCATCCACGTTAAAATCAAGGACAAACAATCTATTTTATAACCGGATCATGTTCGAAATATTAACAATTTATTCATTCTCCGGATAATTAATGGGTTTTGCCTATATATCGCGGTGGTTGACCGATAGGCGCTTCGACTTATCAACTTAAATGCGCTACCTTTGCGCCTCATTTTTCCCTTTTCATGGATCGTAATCAGGTTATTGGTTTTTCTCTTATAGCTATATTGGCTGTGCTGTATTTTACGTACACGCAGCATGAGCAAAAAGTATATTTTGAACAAAAGAAGGCAGATTCTGTAGCATATGCGCTGGCCCACCCGCGGCCGGTGATAGACAGCAGCAAGGCAACAAATGCCGCAACAGCTTCTGTGAACGCCCCGGATTCTGCAACAGAGGCCCTCAGGAAAAGCCAGCCTGCATCCTATTCCGGACAGGCACAGACTGTGAGCCTGGAAAATAAGAAACTGTCGTTACAATTTACCTCCAAGGGCGCCTACCCTGTGTCTGCGGCAATTAAAGATTATAAAACCTATTCCCAAAAACCGCTGTGTCTGTTCAACGGGCCGGGCAACCAGCTGAGTGCGATATTGCCTGTAGACAACGGGAAATCGACAGCCGACCTTTACTTTACCCCTGTAGTAAGAAATGAACCCAATGGCGACAAGACGGTAGACTTTTCGGCAGACCTGGGACCCGGTAAGAAAGCGGAGATCATCTATACCCTGCCGGCAGATGATTATATGATACGCTGCAATATCGTATTGACGGGAATGCCTGTTACCAGCGTGCCGCTGTACTGGCAGACCATGGGGCTGCATACAGAGAAAGACATAACCAATGAGCGGATGAGCACGCAAGTGTACTACCGCAACAAAAATGGCGATGGCGATTACTTCACGGTGCGGAATGAAGAGAAAGCGATACATGACGATGGTACCGCCAACTGGCTTGGATTTCGCAAACAATACTTCAGCGCTGCGCTGATCAGCGACGAAGGATTCAGCAAGATGGACGTGAAATTCCTGTCGAAGCAGGATGATACGAATGTGGTGGCGCAGAACCTTGCCGTAATGCAGCTGCCCCTGAAGCCGGGCAACGGCGAGCAGTCTGCCGCGCTAAAGCTTTTTGTAGGGCCAAACGACTATCATACACTGCAGAGCTATAAAATAGGGCTGGAGGATATGGTGCCGCTTGGTTTCGGCATTATGGCCTTTGTGAAGTACATCAACAAATGGGCACTGATACCTGTGTTTTATTTCATGGCGGGCTTCATCAGTAATTATGCTATCATCATTATGCTGATGACCATATTCATCCGCCTTATACTTTCCTTCTTTACCTATAAGAGTTATTTATCGTCGGCAAAAATGCGCGTGCTGAAACCGGAACTGGATGAGCTAAGGGCCAAGATCGGCGACGACCAGCAAAAGTTCAGCATGGAGCAAATGAAACTGTATCGTTCGGCTGGGGTGAATCCGCTGGGGGGCTGTCTGCCCATGTTGTTCCAATTGCCGATATTGCTGTCGATGTATTATATGTTCCCGTCGTTCATAGAATTCCGGCAACAGAAATTCCTCTGGGCAAATGACCTTTCCACTTACGACAGCATTCTGAATTTCGGATTCAGTATACCGGCATACGGTAATCATGTGAGCCTTTTTACACTGCTGCTGACTGTCTCGAGCCTTTTCCTGGCGGTATATAACCGCAATATGACCCCACAGGACCCTAACAACCCAATGATGAAGTATATGCCATTTATATTCCCCATCATACTTATGGGTATGTTTAATAAAATGGCGGCGGCGCTTACTTTTTATTACACATTCTCGAACCTACTCAGTATCGCACAGCAATTTATCATACAGAAATATTTTATAAACGAAAAAGCGATTCACGCCCAGCTACAGGAGAACAAGAACAAGCCGGCTGCGCCTTCCAAATGGTCGCAAAAGCTGGAGGAAATGCAGAAAATGCAGGCCGAGCGGGCGAAGGTAACCCCGAGAATAAATAAAAAGTAGTTAGTGCCGTAAAGGGTTAGCTAGGTAAAAGTTAAGCGGTTAAATGGTTAATTCGTTTATTGGTGTTCGCAGCCAGCCGACCCTTTAAATTTTTCGTGAATACAATATACGTTCGGGTATTCCGTTAATTCTTTACATTTGGACATAGTCAGCCACTTATGATATTTTTGAA
>CAYNGS010000396.1:0-3752 GCA_964396625.1 uncultured Flavipsychrobacter sp. | reverse complement strand
TCTGGCGGTAGAAGGCTACTACAACCCTTTCACAGGCGAGGGACAGATTGATGCGAAACTACCGGCGTTCATCATGCCGTTTTTAGTATGCCACGAAATGGCGCACCAGGCCGGTATAGCCGCCGAAGGCGACGCCAACTTGCTGTCATACACCCTGTGCACGACTACCAACGATACGTCCTTTAAGTACGCGGCCTATCTGAACATCTGGCTTTATACAAATAACCGGCTATACAGACGCGACTCCGCAATGGCAAACAAATTTGAATCTAAACTTAACAAGCTCACAAAGGCTCACATAGACACGCTCGAAGAACTAAGCAAGAAATACAACAATGAAATGGCCCGTTACAGTGGTGAGATATACGACAGCTACCTGAAAATGCAGGATCAAAAGGAAGGCATCCGTAGCTACAGCAATGTTGCCGTCAGCGCCTGGCAAGTGGAACTGAAAAGAAAAAAAGGCATAGGCGGACAGATCATCATTCCCTAAAGTTCACTCCCCCAATTACCCGCTCAGCCCGTCAACATTTTAACCCTTCAACCCCTTACCTTTTTGAACCTTTAACCCTTTACGCCCTCAGCCTTTTATCCCTTCAGCCTTTTAATCAATCACCCTTTATATTCGCCCCATACACCTCTCAGCGTATCGGCAATTTCGCCGAGTGTGCACAGATGCTCAACGGCATCGACCACATAAGGCATTAGGTTTTCATCAGTTCCTGCTTTTTGTTTGATCAGGGCGAGGCAGGCTATCACTTTGTCATTATCCCGCTCTGCCCGCAGCTTCCGCAGCTTCTCACTTTGCACCAGTCTTATGGAATCATCTATGCGAAAAACGGGCGGCCTGGCTACCTCGGCAGACGTAAACTTGTTTACACCCACTATTATCTTACTGCCGTCTTCGATGGCTTTATTGTAGGCATAGGCCGACCTGGCGATCTCATCCTGCATGAAATGCTGTTCTATCGCTTTTACCGAGCCGCCCATTGCATCTATCCGCTCTATCAGCTTCCAGGCCGCAGCCTCCACTTCGTTTGTAAGGCCCTCCACATAATAGGAGCCTGCAAGCGGGTCGGCAGTGTCGGTTGCCCAGCTCTCATACGCAAGTATCTGCTGCGTGCGCAACGCGATCGATGCCGCCTCTTCGGTCGGTAAAGACAGCGCCTCGTCATAACCATTTGTATGTAGCGACTGTGTCCCGCCAAGCACTGCGGAAAGTCCCTGCAACGCCACGCGAACAATATTGTTTTTAGGCTGCTGTGCGGTGAGCGTACTACCACCCGTCTGAGTATGAAAACGCAGCATTTGCGCACGTGGATCTGTGGCGCCCAGCGACTTTGTCATGTGCGCCCACATGCGTCTTGCTGCGCGAAACTTGGCTGTCTCTTCAAACAGGTTGTTGTGCGCATTAAAGAAAAAAGAAAGCCGTTGCCCGAACAAATTAATGTCAAGTCCTTTGGCAATAGCAGCCTGCAGATAGGCTTTACCATTTGCAAGTGTAAATGCAAGCTCCTGCACCGCATTCGCCCCTGCCTCGCGTATATGGTAGCCCGATATGGATATCGTATTCCACTTTGGCACCTCATTGCTGCAGTATTCAAAAATATCGGTGATCAGGCGCATCGATGGCGCGGGAGGATATATGTAAGTGCCCCGCGCAGCATACTCTTTCAAAATGTCGTTCTGAACCGTACCGGATATTTTCTTTATGTCAGCGCCTTGCTTTTTTGCCAGTGCAATATAAAACGCCAGCAGTATAAATGCAGTGGCGTTGATGGTCATCGAGGTTGTAATGTCGGCCAGCGGAATATCTTTGAAGAGCAGTTCCATATCCTGCAGCGAATCTATTGCCACCCCCACTTTGCCCACCTCTCCTTCGGCCATGGGGTGATCTGAGTCGTAACCAATTTGCGTCGGCAGATCGAAAGCTACAGACAGGCCATTCACTCCCTGGCTAAGCAGAAAATGATATCTTTTGTTCGATTCTTCGGCAGTGCTGAACCCGGCATATTGTCGCATTGTCCACAGGCGGTCGCGATACATGGACGCGTGTATGCCCCTCGTAAACGGGAACTGGCCGGGAAACTCGTCCATCTTTACCGGCTCGCAATACAACTCCTTGACAATAATTCCGGAATCTGTTTTGATCGTTTTCTTCTCCAAGCTGCGTAGTATAAAAATATTTAACCAAATTTTGGCCCGGCATCAGATAGAGCCGTATGAGAGTACCATTTTCACTTCTTCGTTAATGATCTTAAGCGCCATATCTGTCGGCAGCTCTTCGGTTTGCGAAGTCACCTCCAGTATGCGTGCATGCAGGTCCCTGGCCGGAGCGTCAGGATTAAGTGTGGCCGCCAGCGAATTGACCATTTGCAGTTCCTGTTCCTTTACGCCCTTAACGGTTTCCCAAACGTTCTTCGATACATAAATCTGCTGAGAGAGGTTATGATCAAATTCCGCCTTGACGTTGATGATGATCGACTGCTGCATATCGCGAACCGTCATTGATGAATCATATATCCTGGGGATAAGATTCCTCATCGACATTCGTTCTATAAAAACGATCAGCCGCTCATAAGCCTGCAATTTCAGCCTTAACGTGATCTCCTGGCCTTCCTTAAACACCGCAATTTGCTTCCGCTGGTTTTGAGAGATCAGGAACCGTTGCACGATCAGGTAACTTGATGCTAATACGATCAATGAGGGTATTGTGTACTTGGCAATTTCGAGTATTGTTGCTACGTAATCCATATGTTCACAAAAATAAAACGTTTTTCATAGTGTATGTGGCATAATTTTTTATACTACTCATTCAAACAGCACTTTTTATGGAAAAGAACGAAGCGGTAAATGAAATACTGAACGACCTCGTAAAGATAAACAACGACCGTATAGCTGGCTATCAAAAAGCGATCGATGAATCCAAAGGACTTGATATAGATCTAAAGGCCATGTTTGAAGAAATGATAAATCAAAGCCGGCAATACAAAGGCGAACTGGTCCAGGTGATTGAAAACAACGAAGGCATTGTTGAAAATGATACTACAACTACAGGCAAGATCTACCGCGCATGGATGGACATAAAATCTGCTATGGAGGAGACCGACCGCCATGCAATACTCGAATCATGCGAGTTTGGCGAAGACGCAACGCAGCGGGCTTATGATGCAGCCCTCGGCGCTCACCAGCTCTCCGACGAGATCGTGAGGGCCATGGTTACCGGGCAGCAGGCTGCCTTGAAAAAGTCACATGAAATGATCAAAGTACAGCGCAATGCACATAAGGCATTATTAAAATAGTCTTAATTAATTCACGCGAACAAAACGAAATTTTATGATAGCTCAAAAGTCGAATACCAACGATCGGATCGTAACAGGAAATGTTCCGGCCATGAATACGCTTAGCGAGCGCATCACCAAGGCTGTGCAAAACGGCTATACCGATAACCTGAAGGTTACCAAACAAGGTCTCTATTCCACCGAAAAAGATAAAACTTATCCACCGGCCGAGGTTCAGATCATAGACTTCTACCGGTTCGAAGGACAGTCAGACCCGGCAGACAATGCGATCATGTACGTCATCGAAACAAAAGACGGCGTAAAGGGTACGCTGATTGATGCCTATGGCGCCTATGCCGATGAGAACGTAAACAAGTTCATCACTGAAGTAGAAGAAATAAACAAGAAATAGTGGCTATTCCGTTACTGGAAAGAACAACTTGAATTTTGCGCCCATCAGCGGTTCTCCGT
>CAYNGS010000395.1:0-3755 GCA_964396625.1 uncultured Flavipsychrobacter sp. | reverse complement strand
GTGATGGTCGATGGCGATGGGTACACAGTCAGCACTGCAGTCGCAGCGCATCCGGTAGCCAAGGTATATGAGATTATGGTGGTCGTGCTACCCGGGGGCTGCCCGAAAGCAATACCTGTAGATCCTATGGTCGCTGATGTGGGAACGCTGCTGGCCCATGTTCCAGAGCCGGTCGCATCGCTCAGCGACGTCGTGGCGCCTGGGCATACCGTCAGCGTTCCTCCTATAGACGCTGGCAACGGGTTCACCGTCACAGTTATCGATTTGGTGCAACCCAATGGTGATGTATAAGTGATCACAGTTGTCGCGGGGCTGCTGCTGCCCGTCACTATTCCCGTTACTATTCCCGTCGATCCAACCGTGGCCACTGAAGTAACGCTGCTGCTCCACGTGCCTCCCGACGTTGCGTCGGTCAGGTTGGTTGTCGATCCCTGGCACACGCTTGGCGTACCCAGAATTACCGCCGGCAGTGGGTTTACGGTTACTGTGCTAGACGTAGTGCAACCACTTGTCGCCGTATACGTGATAAGTGCTGTGGCAGGTGTGCTGCTGCCTGTCACTACTCCGCCTACTGTTCCCGTTATCAGGTTCACAGTCGCTATTCCCGTCGCGCCGCTCACCCAGGTGCCCACCGGGCCTGCCGGGTCGCTTAAACTGGTTGTGGAACCCTGGCAAACCGTTAGCGTTCCCGTTATGCCTGGTGGCGAGGCAGTTACGTTTACAGTAGTGGTGGCAATCCCTGCACATCCTGCATTATAGCTGATCACAGCCGCGCCGCCGGATACACCCGTTACAACCCCGCCGGGGGTCACGGTTGCTACGCTGGTAGTTCCGCTGCTCCATGTTCCGCCTCCTGTCGCATCACTCAATGGCGTTGTAGACCCCTGGCAAACTGTTGTTGTACCCGTTATCGCAGCCACCTGTTCGCACAGGGTCAAACTCGTCTGGTGCCAGTGGTCTCCTGGGTCCGGGCCGCCGTTATGATTCACCGCATTCAGTACACCGAATATTTCTACGGATCCGGTGCCGGGCGCGGGAGAATGCCATACGACATTCACCAAATAGATCGTACCGGCCCGGCCGGTTCCTGAGCTCGGCGACAAATAATCGCTGTGTTCTACTAAATTTATGCTCGCACCACCAGTCGTGCCCACCGACAATTGGTATGTTCCCGTCGGCGCAAAAAGTGTTCCGGCATTTGTTGCCGATGCGGTTCCGGCGCCTGCAAGGTTTACAACGGCCACTTGGAAACCGAAATTTGGCAAGGAGTCGGCCGCTGATGTCTGTGTGCCGGTTATTTTGATCTTGTATGCATGGTTGGGAATATAAGAAGTGGCGACAGCGCCTGTTGTCGAGTCGTCTAGTTCTAACGCCAATGTGGTTAATGCAGAGGGCACACCGCCTCCGTGGCAGTAGCAACCGCTTCCCGGAGACGCTCCGGTCGCATCCTCGCCCAGAACATGGCCGGGTCCCGTGTGATAGCTGGAAAAGACAACGCAAACTAAAGCAGCAACAAGTGGGTAAAGGATAAATTTCTTTTTCATAATTTCTATTTTGTTATTACAAAAGAATTATTCGTTTTCGTTAATGTGGCACCCGGAAAATTTGTAGTAACTTAAACTGCAGCTGTGATAAACAAACAGTCTCCTTCGTAAATCTACTACTCACATACAACCATTTAAACTGCATTCAGACAGGTTGGGATATAAAAGGGATAAATTGGGATAAACGCACGATAGAAAAGAAGTGAGGTATTCGCTGGAAACCTGAAGCTCCGGGAGTGAACAGGAGTTTTCACAATTAAAAGGAAATAGACCGGTATAGCCGGTCTATTTCCTTTTTTGAGTTTCACTTCGTGACAGTATATAAGGGCGGCTATTTAAGCTTTAGATATCCAAACAGGCCATAGGTTTCATCGTGCGGGCCTGCGGTAAAGTATAGTTGGGAATTGTTTGTAGGGCTGAAGGCGACGTCCCACAATCCATCAATGACTACAGGAACGCCATCATTTTCCAGCGGTCCCTGGTATGCCCCTGTTGTGTCAAAAATATTGATCCTGCCATCTCCATAGTTTGCCACAAGTATGGCATTTGCGCCCTGCCCAAATCCAGATTGAGCCTGGACCATACCCCACGGCGAATTTAACACACCCTGCGTTGCAAACCTCCTGACAAAAGTGCCGTCAGGATTGAAGATATTTATAAATCCATTGCCAATACCCGCTTGATCGTCCGTATTATCCGGGGCTTTTCGTTTTGCGTAGCTTACGAAGAGTTTGCCCCCAATGTTGCAAATATTGAACGGTGCAAAGCCTTCCGGTATACCCGGGTCAAAAAATGGCCTGTTCGTAATGTAATTGAAGTGGTTATCGAATACATCGATTCGGCCGTTAAAGAAATCCGCTGCATAAATAAAACTGGATGCGCCATCAGTGGCCATTGCAATACCCTTATACAGCGCCTTGGCAGCTGATCTGTCTGCCACTACAAATGTCGTGTCACCGGTACTCCACGCGGCAATTACGCCGTCCTCTGTCGAGCAGATGCACCTTGCCGGTTGTCCGTTGGCTACAAATTCCGATGTGGTATTGAATAATATTCCGTTCGGCGATGCACCATTGTGCACGCCATGCAGTGGCATGGCTACCGGAGCGAAAACCTGGTTGCCATTCGTATCATAAATAACACTTTGCCCTGTGTGGTTGCAAGATATCCAGATCGTTCCCTTGGGGCTGAAGGCTATTCCCAGCGGATTTCCAAGGTTGGCATCTAGTCTCGCAGCGTTAAAACCTGAGGTATCAGCTACAAGGTTTGTCTGCTCATAATCATGCCACCCCGTAGATTGCGCTGGCAGATGATCTCTGTTACAACCAGTAGTTAAAAAAAATGACATCACGGTGTACATCGCGATCACGATCCTTTTAAAAAATTTCAACGCCCCATCGTCAATGTCGGTGCTCTGTCTGTGCATGTTTTTATGGTATAGGCAAAAATACGAACAAATATAGGTTCATATACATGTAAAAATATAACAAACTCAGTTGTTTTGGGAATGAATTAGGATGAAACGGGTAAAACGGCATATGAACCTTGAAACAGGTCGGGTAAAAACAAAGCCAAAACATCGATATTAAGTATATTTTTACCGATCAGAATCGGAATTCAAATCCTTGTTACAAACTTTATACTGAGTGAAGATTGTCGTAATAGCACTGCTCTTAACACTCGCCCTGCCGGCAATAGCCATCGGCCAGGTCGGCGTGTATGAAGTAACCAATGGCATCGTGCACTTTCATTCAGATGCGCCACAGGAGCTCATAGGCGCCACTTCAAAGAATTTAGTCGGTGCCGTAAATATATCGAAACGGACTTTTTTATTCAGGATCAGCATCGCCTCATTCGTTGGTTTCAACAGCCCGCTCCAGAAGGAGCACTTTAACGAAAACTACATGGAGAGCGATATGTTCCCGACAGCTACCTATACGGGCAAGATCATTGAAGATATAGACTTTTCAAAAGATGGGGACTACCACATCCGGGCCAAAGGGAAACTCGTGATTCATGGCGTTGAACAGCAGCGCATAATAAAGTGTCATATTGTGTGCCGCAACGGTACGATTTCCGTTCAGTCCGATTTCGTGGTGCTTTTGGCCGATTACAATATCAAGATCCCGCGCATCGTGTCCGATAAACTGTCACCGGAGATCAAAGTCTCTGTAAATGCAGAGCTTCAGGTAAAAGGCTCAATGTAAGGAC
>CAYNGS010000394.1:0-3780 GCA_964396625.1 uncultured Flavipsychrobacter sp. | reverse complement strand
TCTTCAAGCTGAATGCCGGCCCGCCAATTACGCCTATGTCCTTAGGTATCTGTCTTACCGGGCTTTAATAACTGATATTTTGATTTTGGCTGCCTGTCCTTCAAGTAGGGATACTCATGCCCCGGCGCAGAAAAGGGTGTCTTGAAAGGCACCCTTTGTGGAAATCTAATATTTGGGCATTTCCTCGTCCTTAAATTTCCATCAAACACACACTATACAGGAAATGCACTTAAACAAAGTCCAAAAATCATACCAATAATTTCGAATAACGAAACAAGGCATAAATTTTAGCAATAACTAAAGCTTAGCTGACTTGGAGTTGTAGCGGGATAACGCTTAAAACCGCCACCGGAGGCCGATGGTCTCAGGAAAATACAGGAGGTAGAATTTAGAATTCTCCGAAGCGTAGTGTTCGTCCTCGGTCTTAACGTGCGCATACCGTGTGCCGATCTCCACATTTACACCCAGCCGGGGAACGATATAGTACGTGTAACCGACCTGCACACCGAATGTGTAGCCCGTGCCGGCAGCATAATCGTACTTGGAAGTGTAGGTGTAGCCGGAGTCGGGAGAAGCCTTATACTTGCTGTATGATAACGAGCCGTCGTTAATTGTAGTTACCAATCCGAACTGCACACCAAAATACAGGTTCGACCGGTTGTAGGTGTTATAGCGTGTGTAAAAAGGAATTACATAGTTCAATCCCACTGTTTCGGTAAGTGCGTGGTCGGCAATAAGAAAAGTGATGGGCCTGGTCCGTAATGTTTGCCCGTATTTATCATTTAATGTCCAGCTACCCTCGCTCTGCCACTTTCTGTCTCCGATATCAAGGCTCAGCATCCAGTTTGGATTCAGGAAATAATTCAGGCGCGCAGAAAAATCAGCAACCGGTTTTGTTTTAGTACCCTCATAGGCATTGGCAGGACCCAGGGGGCGTGTAATACCGCAAAGCCCACCGTTTATACCGGCTTCCCAGTAATAATCAGGTGGTAAATTTTGTGCAAACATACTGCCCGCAGAAGCCATAATAGTGGCCAGGGTGAGTAAAACTGCCTTCATACGATCAGCAATATTTTAAAATAAGAATCAAATCTAAGTAATTTTTGCTCTGAAAGAAAGAAATTGACTAAAAAACATCAAAAACCTTCGTCCTCTTCGCTGCCAAGGCTCATGTTCAGCATACTGCCCAGCATATCGCCAAAGGAGTAGCCGCCTTTTTCCACACCTTTTTTGCTGATCAGCGAGAACTCGGAAAGCCCATGTAATAAAAATTCCATAAGTAGTCCTGATTCCGCCGCTTCTGCTTTTGGATAGAATTGCTTTACACAGGCATACAGGCCATCGACCTTGTATAAATTATTGACGAAGGCAGAATCAGATTCGTTTTGCAAAACGACCAGGTCATTGCCCGCGCCGAACCAATCAATTATGGGCTGATACGGACTTGGCTTGGCTTTTGCCCGCTGCGCATCCCTTCCTTTCTTAAAGGATTGCGGATCAGGAAAATAGCTGGCAAAAGTGCTGCGGATAGCCTGGCCGAGCAACCGGTGGGCCACATTGAGCGGACCTTCCTGCTCGCCTTCATACACAAGTTCGATCTTACCGGTGATGGAGGGCACGATGCCGAGAAAGTCCGAGATGCGCACCATTGTGCTCTTCTGGTCTGCATTAAGCGCGCGAAGCTCTGCGGTGCTCACCAGGTTTTCGTAAGCCGATATTGTAAGCCTTGCCGAAACGCCACTTTTCTGATCCACAAACTCGCTCTTACGGGCTTCCATAGCTATCTGCTCTATGAGCATACGGCACAGCTCAGGCACTACCACTTTTTGCGTTTGCTCAGGCAGCAGTTGCGCTTCCTGCTCTGTTATCGTTCTCGATATCTCTATCGTTTTGGGATAGTGCGTTATTATCTGGCTCTCAATGCGGTCTTTCAGCGGCGTCACTATGCTGCCACGGTTTGTGTAGTCCTCGGGATTGGCCGTGAACACAAAAAGAATATCGAGCGGCAGCCGCAGCTTAAATCCCCTTATCTGTATGTCGCCTTCCTGCAGGATGTTGAACAGCGAAACCTGTATCCTGGCCTGCAGATCGGGCAACTCGTTGATGACAAAGATGCCCCTGTGCGAGCGCGGTATGATGCCGTAGTGCAAGGCTTGTTCATCGGCAAAGCTCAGCCGCATATTGGCTGCTTTTATCGGGTCTATGTCGCCAATAAGATCTGCCACCGACACATCGGGTGTGGCCAGTTTTTCACCATAGCGCTCACTTCTGTGTATCCATGATATGGGCGTGTCGTCTCCTTTTTCCTCCAGCAATATCCGGGCATAAAGAGAGATGGGCTCAAACGGGTCGTCATTTATCTCACTCCCTGCCACCGCCGGTATCCACTCATCCAGCAGGTTTATCATCTCCCTCGCCATGCGCGTCTTTGCCTGCCCCCTTAGCCCCAGGAACAGTATATTATGCCTCGATAGCAATGCTCTTTCCACATCGGGTATCACAGTATCCTCATAGCCCACTATGGTATTGAACGGACTTTGTTTTTTCTGTATGAATTGTACCAGGTTACTTCGTATCTCGTCTTTGATATGCCTGGGTGCATATCCCGCTTTCTTCAGGGCGCCGAAACTGTTTATATCAGGGTGTTTCATCTTTTGTCTACACTATTATCATGTCAAAAGTAAATGTAAAAACCTTACGGCGGGCAAAGAATAAACCGGCAATGGGTTAAGTTAAACTTAATAGCCCTCGTCGTCGTTCGTATCCTTCGGCTTTGGCTTTATCGGTATAGCAGGGTCGTCAGCGCTGCCCACAATGCCGGTTTCCAGCATTTTGTCGAGCAACTCCATTTTTTTCTCCGACATGACCGATTGTTTCAGCACTACATCATACCCCGTCTGATTTTCATTGTTGGTCCAAGAGCCGGTATAGACCTTATTGGCAAGCTCCAGCTCCAGTGTTCCCACCGGCGGGTCGTCTTCCATGATCCACTTCCCCTCGGGCGAGCGAGTAATGTTAAGCTTTACGTAGTTTACCTGGTCGCCGAATTTATACAACCCGTCATAGTAGGAGACCACACCGGTTCTAAGGTCTTTCATGTATCGCACAAAAAGCTTAACAGGGATCTCCTCGTCAAATTTGCCTTCGTAATATTTTCTGTCCACCACTTCCTTTCTCGTCTTTGCAGAGTCTTCGTCAGGTATGTTCACGCTCAGCACATTCGGCTTTTTGACGGCCGCAGGTGTATCAGCCTTTGCAAGCGTGGAGTCAATAAGCCCGTTTCGCAGGGAGTCAGCCCTGAGGCTGTCCGCTGCGCGCAGCTTCGCCACATACTGGAAATATTTCTGTTCCTGCTGCTCCTTGTACAGGTATTCATCTATGGTAGATGCTTCCAGTATATTCACCAGTTGCCCGCCAAAGAAATAGCCCTGTATCTTCTGAATTTCGGTAATGGTAATGCAGAACGTGAGCCTGCCCAGCAGGTCCCTTACAAATATGTAGCCTTTGAAGCGTTCGGGAGATATAACGTCATACCCAACAAGTTTTCGCTGCGTAATGACCTGCTTACTAAGTTCGTATCTCTGCAGTACGATCTGGTCCCAGTGTATCCCGGAGTCTTCGCCCTTGCTCAGCACCCGGCAGAAGCGGTCAATGATGCTGCGGTTATAATAGGGGTCAAATTCCAGCAGGGTAGTCGGGTGTTCCTTCAGTTCATTTAAGGCCTTAACAGCTTCAGGCGAGCGGTCTGGGTTATGCATGACCATCTGCCACAGCGTATCA
>CAYNGS010000393.1:0-3783 GCA_964396625.1 uncultured Flavipsychrobacter sp. | reverse complement strand
GCCACTATATGCAATATGGGCGCAGAGATCGGGGCTACTTGCTCTATGTTTGCCTATGACGAGAAAATGGGTGATTACCTCCGCGGCACCAATCGTGAACACGTGGCCCAACTGGCCAATGGCGTGAGCAAAGACCTCCGTTCAGACAAAGAAGTATATGATAATCCCGAAGCTTTCTACGACCAGTTGATAGAGATAAATCTCAACAACCTGGAACCGCACGTGAACGGACCATATACCCCCGACCTCGCTACACCCATCAGCCAGATGGCCGCTGCACTCAAAGAACATGGCTGGCCGGAAGAAATAGAGGTGGCCCTGATAGGCTCCTGCACCAATTCATCTTACGAAGACATTTCGCGTTCTGCGTTCATCGCTAAAAATGCAATGGCAAAGGGCCTGAAAGCAAAAAGCGAGTTTACCATTACTCCCGGCTCAGAAATGGTGCGCTATACAATAGACCGCGACGGCATGCTGGATACGTTTAACCAGATGGGCGGCGTAGTATTGGCCAATGCTTGCGGACCTTGTATAGGACAGTGGGCGCGCCACGTGGATGACCCCTCCAAAAAGAACACAATAGTTACTTCGTTCAACCGGAACTTCGCAAAACGCAATGACGGTTTATCGTCTACACACGCCTTTGTTGCATCTCCCGAGATCGTAACAGCGTTCGCGCTCGCCGGCCGTTTGTCGTTCAACCCCATGACCGATACTATTAAGAACGACAAGGGCGAAGACGTGATGCTCGACGAGCCGCAAGGCTTTGAAATGCCTCCCAAAGGTTTCGACGTTAAAGATCCCGGCTTTGTAGCTCCTGCCGTAGACGGCTCGAAGGTGCAGGTTATCGTAGATCCTAAGAGCGACCGCCTGCAATTGCTGGAACCGTTCGCAGCATGGGATGGCAAAGACATGACCGGACTGAAATTATTGATCAAGGCTTTCGGCAAGTGTACTACGGACCATATATCTATGGCTGGCCCATGGCTGAAATACCGCGGCCATCTCGACAATATTTCAAACAACATGCTGATAGGCGCCATTAATGCCTTCAACATGGAGACGAACAAAGTGAAAAACCAGCTTACAGGTGCGTATGACGAAGTTCCGAAAGTGGCACGCGCTTATAAAGCGAACAATATCGGAAGCATAGTGGTAGGCGACGAAAACTATGGCGAAGGCAGCAGCCGTGAGCACGCAGCTATGGAACCACGCCATCTCGGTGTGCGGGTTATTCTCGTAAAGAGCTTCGCTCGTATACACGAAACCAACCTGAAAAAACAGGGTATGCTCGCCATCACTTTTGATAACAAGCAGGACTACGACAAGATACAGGAAGACGACAACATAGATATTCTCGGGCTTACTCATTTTACGCCCGGCGATCAGCTTACTTTGGTGCTCAATCACAAGGATGGTACTAAAGAAGAGATAAAAGTGAACCAATCGTACAACGAACAGCAGATCGAATGGTTCAGGGCAGGCGGCGCGCTGAATGTGATTCGCAGAAATGTAGCTGCAGAGGCTGCGGCTGTATAGATAGATTTGAAAGATGACAAGTGAAATTGTATAACTCATCTTTCCAGAGATGAGTTATATAGTTTCAGGTCAGGTGCCTTCCGGGCGCATCGTTTTAATAACAAATGATTTTATAATTTTGGTGGGTATGAAAAGGCGGTTATCTCATTTTAAGAATTTCATAGAGTGGCATGCATTTGGCGTCTGTTCCGCCATTGGCGAAAGAATGGGTGTGGCCACTTCACGTATCCGCCTGTGGTTCATCTACATTTCCTTTCTCACCATGGGGTCGCCAGTTATCGTTTACATGATCCTCGCTTTCTGGATGAATATCAAACGGTACATACTTTTACGCAGGCGCAACCCGCTCAGGTGGCTCTGATACCGAAAAAAACCGCATATTTTATTAACCTCCGGTTGCAGCAAGATATGTAGTGAAAATTTTAAGTGTAAAAAGCAGTCTATTCAGCTCGATAAGTTTAAAAAGTTTTTAAAAATTACTATCTTGCGTGTTCAGCAAAATAATATCCCGGTTATGTCAAAACGTTGGATCAGTGCATTATTATCGCTAACGATCGTCTCCCTTCTTTTTACCGAGTGCAAAAAGAAATACAGCTCTGACGATCCGTTGCCCACTTCATACTATCCGTCTATTATCATCAATAGCGACAATATGGTGTTCTACGGCATCGACCCTGTAACCGGGAAAAAGAACTGGGAATTCAGCCTCCCTCATCTGTCAGGCGTGCCGACAACGGTATTTACACCGTCCCCGTTGTTGTATAACGGAATGCTCTACCTGACAGCTATTAACTCCGACACAGTGTACAAAGTAGATGCCAGGACCGGTTTACTCGTAAAAAAGTTGACCCCATGCTCAGGCTACGGAACCATACCAACTACATCCGGCCTCCACTATTTTACAGTAATAGCAACCCCGGTCGCTGACGGAAATACCATATACCTCCCTACTACCAATGACACCATGTATGCCATAGATACCGGCACCGGAAATATCAAGTGGAAGTATGCCAGTGGTTCCGACCTTTCACCCCTGGCATCGTCGCCCACTGTCTTTAATGGTAATGTTTACTACGCAAGCACTGGTGGTCACGTCTATTGCCTGAACAAAACAACTGGCCCCGACGTTGCGGGATTACCCGTTTGGGATTACCCCGGTCCGGGCATCGTACTCACGCCCATGCCGTCGTTTATTTCATCGCCGGCCATCTGCGCTCCGTTTTTATTCCTTGGCAGCGTCACCGACAGCAATATGTACTGCATATTTCTTACGCCTCCCACACCGGCGCTGGCCACCGCACGCATGAACGTGTCCAGGTGGACATTTAAGACCGGCGGCGCAATTACCGGCTCACCTACCGCCTTTGCGGGCAAGTGTATCTTTGGCAGCACCGACTTTTACGTTTATTGTGTGGATACCACCACCGCTACAGCAGTTTGGACCCACCGCACCAACAGCAGGATCAACTCGTCTGCTATTATCGATAATCAGACTGTGTATATAGGCAGCGACGACTATAACCTGTACGCCTTGAATATCATTAACGGCAATGTTAAATGGGGAGCGCCATTCAATACCTCGGGCGCATTAAAATCAAGTCCGCTACCCTATAATGGCATGATCTATATCGGCAGCTACGACGGTAACTTATATGCTGTAGACTCTGCACAGGGTACGCTGAAATGGAAATATTATATTAACGGCAACATAGAAAGTTCTCCTGTAATAAATGACCTGACTGGCAATAATACCAATGTTTCGCAGGTCAGCGGTTTCAAAAACTAATTGACCAGCCTCATATAACACAAAAAGCTCTTGCGAAAACAAGGGCTTTTTTATTGACCACAGGCCTGAATACCAAAAAATAAAAAAAGATAATGCAAGACAACGAATTCAGTGTTTTTCTCATTTTCAAATTAAGTACCTTTATTTGACAAAGCACTGTCGATGCTATATGCCATTGTAGATATTGAAACCACGGGGAGTTTTGCGGCTGCGAACGGCATTACAGAAATAGCGATCGTCATTCACGACGGCAATAAGGTCATCAATTTTTATGAGAGCCTTGTAAACCCACACACACCCATCCACTATTTCATACAGCGCCTTACAGGTATTGACAATAGTATGGTGGCCAATGCACCTGCCTTTGAGGAAATAGCAGGCCAGGTATACGAACTGCTGCAGGACAAAGTGTTTGTAGCCCATAATGTCAACTTCGATTACTCTTTCGTAAAGCACCA
>CAYNGS010000392.1:0-3784 GCA_964396625.1 uncultured Flavipsychrobacter sp. | reverse complement strand
TTTTGAGGGCATGTGACGCATGGATTTTTTAAGCTGGCGCCAGTTGCCATCGGCCATCCAGTTGTGGATGGTTTTACGATCTACGTCGAGGATGCGGGCGATCTCGGCCTGACTGAGATTGGTCTGGAAGTAGAGATTGTAAGCTTGCTGCTGTTTGTCCGTTTTCATGGTTCTCCTGTTTAAAAATGGATTTTGAAAATGCTGTTATTACCTGTCCGGCGGGAGTTCACTTTTCTTTTGCCTGCACGAAAGAAAAGTAACAAAGGAAAAAGGCCATAAAAAACCAATGGCTCCGCAGGTTTTTTGGTTTGCTTTACGATGTGGTTGCGGGGGAATACTATTGAGTATTACCCTTGTTGGCGGGGCGGTGATTTAGCGAAAGTAATTCGCTTTGGGTGAATTATTTTGCTGCGACCACTTAATGAATTCTTCATATGTAATAGCTTTCCGGGCCCAAATTTAGCATGAAGCATAACACGAAAAACGAGAAGATACACACAAAAACAGCGTGGTATTTCGCTGAAGCCTTGACGGACAAAGGGTTTGCGGACGAAAATTTGTTGTGGGAAAATAGTTGGCGTAATCAGGCCACCGGATGCGGTGCGCTGCGACCCACTTGTTCACCCGAAAAACAATAACTTCGGTACCCTAAAAACACCAATTACCGGTTTCTACCCCATGTCCAAAATAGAAAAAGCTTCTTTCGATTTTCTGAAAACGCTGTCGAAGCATAACGACCGCGAATGGTTCAATGCGCATAAAGACCAGTACCTGCGGGCGCATGAGAACCTGGCAGACTTTGCCGGCGCGCTGCTGGCGCAGATGAACAGACACGACAATATAGAAACGGCATCGGGCAAGGCCAGCCTCTTCAGGATATATAAAGACATTCGTTTCTCGAAAGATAAAACACCTTATAACACCCACTGGAACGGCGGCTTCAAACGGGCTACCAAAAAGCTGCGGGGCGGCTATTATTTTCACCTGCAGCCGGGCCAGTCGTTTGTGGCGGGTGGCTTCTGGGGTCCTTCATCGCCCGACCTGCAGCGCATAAGGCAGGACATTGCTGCCAACTACAAGGAATGGAAAAAAGTGCTGTCGGCCAAACCCCTGGTGGCCACCTTCGGAAAAATGACCGGCGATCAGCTTGGGTCGGCGCCGCGCGGCTATGCCAAGGACGACCCTGCCATAGACCTGCTGCGCTACAAGCAGTTTTTGCTGCGACACAATTTTACCGATGAGGAAGTGC
Organism: uncultured Flavipsychrobacter sp.; assembly: GCA_964396625.1. Taxonomy (GTDB): domain Bacteria; phylum Bacteroidota; class Bacteroidia; order Chitinophagales; family Chitinophagaceae; genus Nemorincola. The sequence goes on along the minus strand of CAYNGS010000392.1, from coordinate 2,535 downwards.
TGAGCCCCGACTTTGCAAAGAAGGCCAGCGATGTGTTTAAAAAAATGCGTCCGTTCCTGAACCATATGAGCGAGATACTGACCACAGACAGCAACGGTGTGTTGGTGGTGGATTAGCGGGGACAAGCGGACCCAAATTAATTTTTCCAGCAGCCGGTGATGGCATGGGCTGTATCAGAAGCACCGGCATGACCCAGGTGGTACATGTCCTCGAAGGTATGCAGGATGTTGATGTGGTCGGCAACGTTGTTGTAATGCCCGCCCTTTATCATGGGACCGTAAAATATAGTGGGTATGCGGCTGCGGTTGATCTTTCCGAGTGTAGACTGGTATTGGTTGTAGGGTGTGTTGTCTTCGTCGAAGGTCAGTACGATGAGCGTGTTGTTTTTAAGCGCCCAGCGCAGCAAAGGCTCGAGATGCTTTTGCACCCAATTGTCGCCAAGTGTGATGTTCTCATTCGGGCTGGTGTCGTGCATATCGTCGTCGAGGTTTGGAATGACATAGCATAGTGTGGGCAGCGAAGCATAGTTAGCCGGGGAAGGAAAGGCGTCGAAGGGCTGGTTGAGCTCAGGGGGCAGTTGGTTGATACCACTGCCCTGCCAGTTGACCATGGGGTTGTGCTTACGGGCATACTTACCGGCTACCTCCACAGTGTCGCCTGCATACGGCAGCAGGGCAGAATAAGTGACAAAGGTTTTGCCACCACGCAGCAACTCGGCACCGAGATTGGCGGTAACGAACGGCACACCGTGCGGCAAAGCATCGTCTTTGCAGCCCTGCCTGCTACCGGAGAACAGGAACAGGTAGTTTGGCTGGCTGGGATGAGTAAGTGCATAGCATTGCGTGAAAACGGCCGCGTGCGGGCTTTTGGCCATGCCATTGATATGGGGCGCAAATTTTGAGCCAATGATCTGGGAGTAGGAATGGTTCTCGAAGATCACCACTACGGTATGGTCTGGCGCGGGCAATGTCTGAGCGGTGGCAGGCAAGATATAAAGAACAGCAGCCAAAAGCAGTGAAACGAAGCGGCAAAGTGAACGAAACGTGCCCATACCTGATTTTTTAAAACAATGTGCACAAAGTAATGATTTGTGCACATTAAAGAAAACGGGCAGAGCCCGGCGGGGGTACACCATTAAAATAAAACGCCGACCTGCCCGTTATAGTTGGTTCAAAATGGATACTTATGAAACGCGTAGTCATATTGCTTACCGTGATGCTGACCGGCTCTGCAGCCGCACAACCGGAGCGCAGGACCGATGGCCCCGCAGGGAGAAGAGTGATGCTGAACAAGGAATGGATAGGCCCGGTGGGCGAGTACCTGAAGATAGCCAATGATACGGCACTGATCACCACACCATTCAGTAATGGCAAGTATCCCTGCCGCCTGGACGGCAACCTGCTGATCTTTGTACACGGCAGCTACTCGAGCGAGAGAGGCGCGTTTGCAGATTATGATTCATTCAGAGTGGAGGGGCTGAGTAAGGACTCGCTTGTGCTGACGGCGCTGAACCAGGGCGCTTTTGAAACGATGAAAAAAAATGCGTTTGAACGGATGACCACACCCGCTTCGCTGGTATTTGTAAACAGGCGTGCATTAGACGATCCGAACCTGTCGTTTGAAAAGGTATATTTCTCCACGGGCGGTGGCATGGCCATGGGTTGGTACCGGATGATAGAGCTGGAGATAGACTCATCGGGCAACCTGTTGTTTTCGTGCCTGCCCGGAACGAAGCAGGTGACCGGCACCTTTAAGGGTCGTGTATCGCCAGCCGAGGTGAAGCATATAAACGAACTGATCAGGAAGAGCATACCGGCCCGGTATGCCGCCATACCCTGGCATGCAGAAGATGCGGGGTCGCGGGCTATAAGGGTTTACTACAACGGCAAAATGAAGGAGACGACAGACAGGGGTGTGCCCTACCTTGCCAATGATCTGCAGGCCTACCTGGGCGGCTTTGTAGGGCAGGTGCAACTGGAAAAAGTATCGGATAAGTACGGGCTGACCTGGTAGGGAAACAAAAAGCGGTGTTTAGCGCGGGTTTTTATAGGTTTGTAAAAAAGAAAAACCCATGAGAACGATACACACAAAATACCGGGTATTCAGGCTGATAAACGAAGGCGCCACTGCACACGCCCACCCAGCATTGTGCCGGCTGGAAAACTGCAGCCATATAGAGTTTGAAAAACATGCCGACGCAGAAGAATGGCTGAAGGAGCATGGCGACCACCGGACAGCAGCCCACGACTATGTGGTGATGCCTTGTATAAAGGTGGCAGATGAAAACGACTGAATGCGATAATTTTCGATATGTTGCACAGACTTAAGATGAAAAGTTTGCGCAAAACCGTTAGATTTGGGAGTAGAATAAGTCACCATGAAACCGCTTATTGTATTGGGTATTGCATTTGTGCTGGCACTGGCCGGCACGCGGTTCACCCTGGGTCATATTGATTATAACCTGTCGGGCCGGATAGCTATATCGGTAATGCTGGTGTTTACCGGTATTGCGCATTTTGTGAACACACGGGGTAT
>CAYNGS010000391.1:0-3786 GCA_964396625.1 uncultured Flavipsychrobacter sp. | reverse complement strand
ATTATTTGTTATCAAATGTATTGAAACAAATTTGAATTATCAGTAAGCACGCGCAAAAAGTACCCGCTGCGTAGAAGGTTTGCCGGTAAGCAGACATTTTCCGTCTTCCTGTTCATTGTTGAGTGGGATGCACCGGATGGTAGCCTTGGTGAGCTCTTTTATCTTTTCTTCGGTTTCGCCCGTCCCATCCCAATGTGCAGAAACGAAGCCTGCTTTTTCATCGAGCACTTTTACAAATTCATCCCAGGTATCGACCCTGGTGGTGTTCTCATTCCGGAACTGCAGCGCACGCTGAAACATATTGGACTGGATATCAGCAAGCAGCCGCGTCACATGAGCTGCCAGGTTATCGAGCGAAACACTTGCCTTTTCCTTAGTATCGCGCCGCGCCACTTCTGCCACATTGTTTTCAATATCGCGTGCTCCTAATGCTACGCGAACCGGCACACCTTTGAGCTCATATTCTGCAAACTTCCAGCCAGCGCGGGCATTGTCGTCGTTGTCGAATTTTACGCGGATATTTTGCTGCCTTAGTGCAGACACCAGGTCTTCCGCAACCTTGTTGATCCTTGCCTGCGCTTCGGGATCTTTATTGAAAATAGGCACGATCACCACCTGCAGTGGCGCTAACTTCGGCGGTAGCACCAGCCCTTCATCATCGCTATGCGCCATTACCAATGCACCCACAAGGCGCGTAGATACACCCCATGAAGTGGCCCATACGTAATCGTAGTTATTATTCTTGTCCTGGAACTTTACCTCGAATGCTTTAGCGAAGTTCTGCCCGAGGAAGTGTGAGGTGCCTGCCTGGAGGGCCTTACCATCCTGCATCAACGCCTCGATACAGTAGGTGTCTTCAGCGCCTGCAAAGCGCTCGTTAGCCGTCTTTACGCCACGTATCACGGGTATTGCCATATACTCTTCGGCAAAAGTCGCATACACTTCCAGCATTTTTTTTGTCTCGTCGATGGCCTCTTCCCTTGTAGCATGAGCGGTGTGGCCTTCCTGCCAAAGGAATTCGGTAGTGCGCAGAAACAGGCGCGTACGCATCTCCCAGCGAACGACGTTGGCCCATTGATTAATAAGTAATGGCAGGTCGCGGTAAGATTGTATCCAGTCTTTATAAGTATTCCATATGATCGTTTCGGACGTCGGCCTTACGATCAGTTCTTCTTCCAGTTTAGCTTCCGGATCCACCACAACACCACCGCCGTTGGGGTCGTTCTTAAGGCGGTAATGGGTTACTACAGCACACTCTTTCGCAAAGCCTTCCACATGGGCGGCCTCCTTGCTTAAAAAACTCTTGGGTATGAAAAGGGGGAAGTAAGCATTCTGATGTCCTGTTTCCTTAAATCTTTTGTCCAGTTGGTCGCGCATATTTTCCCAAAGAGCATATCCATGCGGCTTGATCACCATACAGCCTTTTACTGCCGAATAGTCTGCAAGACCACCTTTTAAAATAATGTCATTATACCATTGGGCATAATCGTCTTTCCGATTTGTTAAAATTTTAGACATAATAAACCTGGCACGTTTTTAGCCATCTATTAAATTGGTGAAGTGTGGCAAAAGTACTAATTTCACTATAGCTTTTTTACCTTAAAATACATATAAGATGAAACGATTGGTGTTAATCGGTTTATTGGTCTTCGGGGTGGGGTCTTTCACATACGCGCAAACCGACGATATCTATGCTACGGGTGCCGATCAGCGGGGTCAAAGTGCTGACAGCAACAGACGTCATAATAACGACAATTATAACTCGGGTGGCGGCAATTCTGCCCCCGATAATTATCAAAGCTACAATAACGGAGACGACTATGTGGATTATGATGATGATTCATACAGCTCCCGTATAAACCGCTTCGATAATTCATTTTACAACATGGGTTATTACAGTACATTTTATAATCCGTTCTGGTACGATCCATATTGGGTAGACCCTTATTGGGGCTATAACCCATGGTATCCTACACTGGGTATCAGCTTTGGCTACGGTCCTTATTGGAGCGGCTGGTGGGGATGGAACTCATGGTGGGGATATCCGGGCTTCTATAGCTGCTGGAATTATCCGTTCTATGCAGGTGGCTGGTACGGTCATTTTTATGGTGGTTACTGGAACAGCGCTTACTGCGGACTTGAGGGTCGCGGCGGCCGCGGATACAGAACTGCTTACGGGCCCCGGCAGGTGAGTGTGGGTAACAGGATCGGCAACCGTGTAGCTGCTGCAGGTAACAGGCCGGGAAGAACCAGCCAGATGGGACTGAGAACAGCGCCATTGGCGATGGCTACTCCACGCTCCAATAATGCAGTGTCGAGAGGCACGGGCGGCTACGGCGGATCAAGAGGTGGCAACCAGATGTCGCAAAGAGGATCCGGCAGCCAGGCTATGCAAGGTAACCGTGGACAAGGTCAGCGTATGGGAGGCCAGCAAAGTGGACGGGGCTATGGCGGCGGTGGCCGTGGTTTCTATAACGGTGGCGGAAATCGTGCATTTGGTGGCGGCGGGCAGGCCCGTGGCTTCGGCGGTGGCGGCGCCCGTTCGTTTGGCGGTGGCGGCGCCCGTTCGTTTGGTGGCGGTGGTGCTGCGCGGTCGTTTGGCGGTGGTGGTGGCGGTGGTGCCCGTTCCGGCGGCGGTGGCGGCGGCCGTGGTGGCGGCGGTCATTCAGGCGGCGGCGGTGGACGCAGATAAAAGTTAAAGATCTTTTAAAAAAGGCATTACCGACTTTCGCAGTGGTAATGCCTTTATAAATTATGGTGTTAAGGTATGGTTTTTGCGGTCAGATATTTCATTGTCTCATTTTAAACATTGACCATCGTTAGCGGTCAAAAATAAAAAAAACCGGTATGCGCAATCGTGGATTTGTATTATTACCTGCTTTACTTATCGGCTCGTTAGGAGCATCAGCACAGGACATTACCGAAGCATATAACTTATCAAATTTAACTGTTCAGGGCACGGCCAGGTCTATGGGGTTTGGCAATGCTCTTGGTTCCGTGGGCGGTGATTTTAGTTCGCTTAGTGTGAATCCGGCTGGTCTGGGTGTGTATCGCAGTTCCGAATTTACCCTGACCCCCCTCCCTGAGGATGAATGCGGCAAATAGTGACTATGCCGGAACGTCTACCTCTGATAACAATACCCACTTTAATTTCAACAATTTCGGGCTTGTCTTCACAAACGCACCCAAGGGGAAGCGTTATGACCGGCGAAGCTGGAAGACAGTTTCCTTTGCATTCGGCATGAACCGGGTTGCCGATTTTAATCAAAACTATAGTTACCAGGGAGTAAACAATACGAGCTCGGCATCGCAGGCTTTTGAATCAGACGCCAACCAGTTTCCGATCACCAAGGGTACGGTAGATAATTCGCTGGGCTCACTTGGATATAACTCCTACCTGCTGAACCAGAATGCAAACGGACAGTATTATACTACCGTGCCTTTTACCGGTGGTGTGAACCAGCTGAAAAGCGCGCACACCAATGGCAAGATAGATGAATACACGATCTCGCTTGGCGGCAACTATAAGGAAAAGCTCATGCTTGGCGTTACCATCGGCATTCCTACCTTCAGATACGAGCGCGATGAATATTACCAGGAATCGCTTGCGGCAGGCAATACTGCAGGTAATCCTTACGGCTTCCAGTCATTCAATTACAGCCAGTCGCTGCTGCTCACAGGCAATGGCATAAACGCAAAGATCGGGGCCATTTATAAGATCAATGATATTGTCAGGATCGGCGCTGCTTTCCATTCCCCCACGTACTACTCCATACACGATGAATA
>CAYNGS010000390.1:0-3797 GCA_964396625.1 uncultured Flavipsychrobacter sp. | reverse complement strand
AGGGAAAGGGAAAGGCGTTCACTGGTTCAATCGCAGCGTAGTGAATGTCTGCTTTGTCTTTTATATCGGCAACGATATTGTCCAATATCTGACGCAACTGTCCTGTCTGGGTGTAATATAATACCAGTATGCGTGGCCTCATGTCTTGTGATAATTAAACGGCTGATCTAAACGACTGTAAGATACAAATAAACGTAAGTAAACCGAGCGCTTTCGGGCACCATAACAAGGATGCGTTCTCCTTTTTTTAACCTGCCTGAATGAAACAATTCCTCGAGCATCAGGTATGGAGAAGCACTGCCGACATTGCCGACGCGGGTGAGATTGTAAAACCATTTGTCGGCCGGCAGGTCGAGGCCTATCTGCCTCAGGGTATCTACCATCTCTTTTTTGAAGTATTCGCTCGACATATGGGGCAGGTAATAATCGATATTATCGATGGTTAACCCTCTTTTTTCGATGAGATGGCTTAAAAACTCTCCGCCCTTCTTAATAATATTGTGACCCAGTAAGCGGGTATCCTGTTTCAGCGCAAAAACGCTCTTGTTGCCCCACTCGGCAACGTCCATATCGTTCCAACCTGTAAGCGAGCCATCGGCATTTTTTACAGCGCCGGAATACATACATGTTTCTAACTCGTTGGCAAAGGAGGTTATCTCCAGCCATTCTATTCTGAGAGAAATATCATTGTCATTTGGTTTTTGCTGCACAAGGGCGGCCCCCGCACCATCGCTCAACATCCACCTCAGAAAATCCTTCTCGAACGCGATGTAAGGGTTTTTATCAATTTCCTGCCAACTGTCGGCCTCTGACTGAAAACGCGAGGCCGTTAACCATGCCGAGAGCCTTTCGGACCCGCAGGCAACGGCGGTATCGGCCATTTCGGCAGCAACAGCCATGTACGCATATTTCAGCGCCTGCATACTGCTGCAGCAGGAACTTGCGGCAGCAATTATCTCTATATTACCAATGCTCAGCTCACCATGTACCATTGACGTATGAGACGGGAGTATCTGCTCAGGGGATGTAGTACCGGCAGCAAGCAGTTCCAGCTTGCTTATCGGTATTTTTTCATCAAACAGGCCCCTTATTGCAGTTGCGGCCAGTTGCGCATTCGAATGGGTCTTTTCGCCGTTCTTAATCGCGTAGTACCGGGTCTTTATACCATTATTTCTTAATACAAGTTGCCGGGCTCGTGATGGCTTCCCGTTGATCATTCCGAGCACACTTTCCATCTCATCGTTTGAGACCGGTTCATTTGGCAGGTATTTTGAAAGTCTTGTTATATAAACTGGCCTCACTAAACTATTCATTTTGGGTGTGCAAAAATAAGGCATTATTAATAACAGAAGGCATCGAAAATAGCTGTATAATTTATTAATTTAAAATACATTATTAAAAAACACGCCCTAATATGACCAAACTCCGGGTTTAGAAGAATTTGCTGGTAAACTAACAAAAAATTAAAGTGAACGTCAGAGCTACGAAGATCCATGCGACAAGCATACAAAAATCATGCTATTGAGAATAAACCAGATACATGGCAAGTATTGTATAATTTCAATTAAATCAATTAACGACCAATTATCTTTGCACCATGAGTAAAGAAATAGTGGTGAGCGGCATACGCTCAACCGGATACCTGCATCTCGGCAATTATTTCGGGGCGATACAGAATTATGTAAAGATGCAGGAAATGTATAATTGTTACTTTTTTGTAGCAGATTACCATTCTTTGACCACGCATCCGGTTCCCAAGGAACTTAAGGTGAACGTGTTCAGGGTTGTAGCGGAAAATATTGCCAGCGGGCTCGATCCGGAAAAAGTGGCACTATATGCCCAAAGCGATATACCGGAGATACCCGAACTATACCTGATGCTGAACATGCTTGCATACCAGGGGGAACTGGAAAAAGTTCCTACGTTCAAGGAAAAAGTGCGCACGCAACCGGACAATGTAAATGCCGGGCTGCTCACCTACCCTGTGCTGATGGCGGCTGATATAATGATACATAAAGCGGTAAAGGTACCTGTAGGCAAGGACCAGGAGCAGCACCTGGAAATGGCGCGTAATTTTGCACACAGGTTCAACACCCGTTACGGTGATTTTTTTCCGGAACCACAGGTCTTCAGGTTCAATAATGATACAGTTAAGATCGGCAGCCTGGATGGAACAGGGAAAATGAGCAAGAGCGAAAACCTAAATGCCACCATTTATCTCAGCGATGATGATGATACGATCAGGAAGAAAATAATGAAGGCAAAGACGGATGCGGGTCCGACTGAACCTAATGCCGAAATGCCGGACTACATAAAAAACCTCTTTGTGCTTCTGCAACTTACAGCAAAAGAAGACACCTATGATACATTTCTTGCCCAGTATAACAACTGTAACATACGCTATGGCGATATGAAAAAACAGCTTGCAGAAGATATGGCAGCGTTTGTGCGACCCATAAGAGAACATGCGGTTGAGTTGCAAAAAGACGAAGGCCTGCTTCGGAAGATCCTTAAGGAAGGCGCCGAGAAGGCCCGGCCAAGCGCCGCGAAAACAATGGATGGCGCAAGACGGCTGGTAGGGATCAATTATTATTGATACTGCTGACAACACACAGTCAAAAAAGTTTGAAATGAACGCTTTGAAGTTTTATAGCGCAGAGTGTACTTTTTAACTATTAATTTTTTAACTTACTCCCTTATAGCGTTACCAGTTAGTAACCCCATCAATATTTTTTCGCGATATCTATCGCGATTCGCAAACTTTTAATTTCCGGAACATGCCTTCAAAAGCCGCCATTAAACATATAGCCATAGCAGGGAATATCGGTTCGGGGAAGACCACATTGGCAGGAATGCTCGCCAAACAGTACAAATGGCAGCCTCATTTCGAGGACGTGGAGCACAACCCATACCTTGTAGACTTCTACGAAGACATGCCCCGCTGGTCGTTCAATCTGCAGATCTACTTTCTGAACAACCGTATAAAGAATCTGATAGAAATAAGGAATGGCAAGGATACGGTAATACAGGACCGCACGATTTATGAGGACGCGTATATTTTCGCGCCCAACCTTTTTGACATGGGGCTGATGACCAAGCGTGACTTCGAAAACTACACATCTTTTTTTCAGAACCTTAAAACACTGATACAGCCGCCGGACCTGCTGATCTATCTTAAAGCGTCGATACCGGCGCTGGTAGACCAGATACAGAAACGCGGGCGGGACTATGAAGAAAATATAAGACTGGATTACCTGAAGCGGCTTAACGGCTTCTATAATAAGTGGATAGACAATTACAAGGACGGGCCGCTACTGATCATAGACGTTGACAACTGCAATTTTGCGGACAAAGAAGAGGACCTCGCAGATGTGGTGCGCAAGATCGATGCTCAGATACACGGATTGTTCAGCCGTAAGTAATTCTTTGAATGTAATAAACCGGAAAGAAAGACGGGCATTTCAGCCACGCCCTATTTTAACGCCTTTTTATATATTATGAAGACCCTAACGTTCTTTTTTACTACCTTTTTTACCCTATCCTGCTCGTGTCTTTTTGCAGGTGTGATCAAAGGCAGAGTGACCGACGAGAAAGGTCAATTGCTGCCATATGCCACAGTGTACCTTGAAGGCACGACAACGGGCGTGAACGCAAATGGAAATGGCGACTACTCGCTTGCTGTAGGGCCGGGACTTTATAAAGTAGTGTGCCAGTATGTTGGCTACAAACAGGCGTCTTTCAACCTTTCGATCACCGGCGATGAAACCGTAGAGCATTCGTTTGTGCTGAAAGCGCAA
>CAYNGS010000389.1:0-3800 GCA_964396625.1 uncultured Flavipsychrobacter sp. | reverse complement strand
GGCATCATCACTGCCGAAATGGAATACATCGCCATTCGCGAAAACCAGCGCATAGACGAACTGATGAATAACAGCGAGCTTTGGAACCAGCACCCGGGGCAAAGCTTTGGAGCAAATACGCCGCTGAAAAAGATAACGCCGGAATTCGTGAGGGACGAGATAGCCGCGGGCCGGGCTATTATCCCCGCCAACATCAACCACCCGGAGAGTGAGCCGATGATCATAGGCCGGAATTTCCTCGTGAAGATCAACACAAACATTGGCAATTCTGCCGTTACCTCAAGTATCGAGGAGGAAGTGGAGAAGGCTGTATGGAGCTGCCGCTGGGGTGGCGATACACTAATGGATCTCTCGACCGGTAAAAACATACATGAGACCCGCGAATGGATCATTCGCAACTGCCCGGTGCCGGTAGGCACTGTGCCCATATACCAGGCGCTCGAAAAAGTGAATGGTAAGGCCGAAGACCTCACCTGGGAAATTTTCAGGGATACACTGATCGAGCAGGCAGAGCAGGGTGTCGACTACTTCACCATACATGCCGGTGTGCTGCTCAGGTACGTACCATTAACAGCAAAAAGAGTGACGGGTATTGTGTCCCGCGGCGGCAGCATTATGGCCAAGTGGTGCCTGTCGCACCATAAGGAAAACTTCCTTTATACCCATTTTGAAGAGATCTGCGAGATCATGAAGGCGTATGACGTAAGTTTTTCATTGGGCGATGGGTTACGCCCCGGTTCCATTGCTGATGCAAACGACGCAGCGCAATTTGCCGAACTGGAGACACTGGGCGAATTGACAAAAATAGCCTGGAAGCATGATGTGCAGGTAATGATAGAAGGACCGGGCCATGTGCCGATGCACCTGATAAAGGAAAACATGGACAAGCAACTGGAGTGTTGCGCCGAAGCGCCATTTTACACGCTGGGCCCCCTTACTACAGATATTGCGCCGGGCTATGACCATATCACGTCGGCTATTGGCGCAGCTATGATCGGCTGGTATGGCACTGCAATGCTGTGTTATGTGACGCCTAAGGAGCACCTGGGACTGCCGGACAAAAAAGACGTGAAGGACGGCGTTATAGCCTACAAAATAGCGGCTCATGCTGCTGACCTGGCAAAGGGTCACCCCGGTGCACAGTTCAGGGATAATGCTTTGAGCAAGGCACGGTTTGAGTTCCGTTGGGAAGATCAGTTCAATCTTTCTCTCGACCCTGACACTGCAAGGTCCTATCACGATGAGACCCTGCCCGCCGATGGCGCCAAGATAGCCCACTTCTGCTCTATGTGCGGACCTCATTTTTGCTCTATGAAGATCACCCAGGATATTCGCGAATATTCGGACGAGCAGGAAAAACTGCAGAAGAGCATGGAGGATAAGTCGAAAGAATTCATTGAGACAGGAGGAGAAATTTACAGTTAAACAAAGAGTGAAATTGGCTGCACAAAAACCATATGTACTTTCCATTGCGGGTTTCGATCCGTCTGCAGGCGCGGGTGTGCTGGCGGATATCAAGACTTTTGAGCACAATGGTGCCTATGGGTTCGGTGTGGTATCGGCGCTTACGTGGCAAAACGACAAACACTTTGAAAAGGTAGAGTGGATCGATTGCTACAAGATCATCCAGCAGATAAGCATATTGTTAAGACGGTTTGATATAAGATACATTAAGATCGGCCTGATAGAAAGCATGGCGGTACTGAACCAACTGATCACTTTTCTGAATCAGCGGATAAAGGACCCCGTGATCGTTTATGACCCGATACTGAAGGCGAGTGCCGGTTTTGTTTTTCACCAGGCCTGTCATGAGCTATTCTTAGAGACGATGCACAATATCTCTTGCATAACCCCGAATATCCCCGAAGCCGAGCAGCTCTACGGGTCAAAGGACCTTCACGGCAAGCTGCTGCATGAGAGCAAGACGATAAATATTTTCCTGAAGGGCGGCCACGCTGATCATGCCTTGTCTTCCGATATTCTTTTTTCAAAGCAGAAGACATACACTTTTTCCAATGCACGGCTGGCGCATGGCGAGAAGCATGGCAGCGGTTGCGTTCTATCATCTGCATTGGCGGCCCAGCTGGCGGCAGGAAAGGATATTGTTTCGGCTGCGGAAGCTGCAAACAGGTATACGTACAATTTTTTAGGTAGCAGCGACACATTGTTAGGCTATCATAACCCGGTAAGCGCATGAAACCGATAAGCAAGCTACACTATATCACAACTGACGCATCTTTAGCTGAACAAGCCTGCAGAGGGGGTGCTGACTGGATTCAGCTGCGTCTGAAAAATGTAGCTTATGCTGACTTTAAATCAGTGGCAAAGGAAGTGCAGGCCGTGTGCAAACAATATGGGGCCACTTTCATAGTCAATGACAATGTGAAACTGGCACTCGATATAGATGCCGACGGTGTCCACGTAGGTAAGAGTGATCCGCTGCTGCCGGAAGATATAGACGAGATACTGGCACGCGACATTATTATCGGTTGCAGCACCAATACCATTGATGATTTTGTGCACCTGGCCGGGAAAGCAGTGAGCTACGTGGGTCTGGGACCATTCAGGTATACCACCACAAAACAAAATCTGAGCCCGATACTCGGCATAGACGGATACAGAACAATATTCAGCCAGCTAAAGAACAGAGAGATAACACCACCGCCGGTCATTGGCATAGGCGGCATAGTTGGGACCGATGTCCCCGCCTTGCTTGCGACCGGGCTATATGGCGTTGCAGTTTCGGGTGCCATATCAGGCGCGGACGACGTTGTGGCGGCGACAAAACGATTTAGAGAAATTATTGCAAACTAAACATGGAAGACAATAAACATATATTGCCGGAAGCAGGTTCAGACTTATTGACGATTGCAGGCAGGGAATTCACTTCCAGGCTGTTTACCGGCACAGGCAAGTTTGGCAACCATCACCTGATGGAGGATGCATTGCTGGCATCCGGATCGGAACTGGTAACCGTGGCGCTGAAACGCGTGGACATGGACGGCGATGCGGATGATATTTTACAGCACCTTCGTCACAGCCATATCAGCCTGTTGCCAAACACTTCGGGCGTACGCAACGCAGAGGAGGCAATATTTGCCGCACATCTTGCGCGGGAAGCAATGGAAACCAACTGGCTGAAATTAGAGATCCACCCTGACCCTAAGTACTTAATGCCCGACCCCATTGAGACACTAAAGGCTGCGGAAAAATTAGTAAAGGAAGGGTTCATAGTACTCCCCTACATACACGCAGACCCGGTATTATGCAAGCGATTAGAAGAAGTGGGCGTTGCAGCGGTTATGCCCTTAGGCTCACCTATCGGCAGCAATATGGGTTTAAAAACACTCGAATTTTTGCAGATAATTATAGAGCAAAGTAAAGTCCCTGTGATAGTAGATGCCGGTATTGGCGCACCTAGTCATGCAGCCGCAGCTATGGAAGCCGGCGCTGACGCCGTGCTTGTAAATACGGCCATAGCGGTGGCCGGCGACCCTGTGCGAATGGCAACGGCGTTTAAACTGGCAGTGATAGCCGGTCGCATGGCCCATAGCGCAAAAATGGGTGCAGTGAAGGCTTATGCCGAAAGTAGCAGTCCGCTGACCGAGTTTTTAAACTAAGCATGTCACAGAAAACGCTAATGTGAAATAACGATGTTCAACAAGGTTTTTGAAAAATATAATTGGGATGAAGTGCTGTCGGGCATCTATGCAAAAACCGACGCTGATGTGAGGCATGCGCTGAGCAGTCGCAAAAAAACACTGGAAGATTTCAAAGCCCTGATATCGCCCGCTGCTGCT
>CAYNGS010000388.1:0-3804 GCA_964396625.1 uncultured Flavipsychrobacter sp. | reverse complement strand
TCGCTGATGCAGAATGCAACGCTTGTGGTGCCAAACGTTACAGTGAATGTGTCGCCCTCTTTCAGTGCGCTTCCCTTAAAACTCTTGGCCCACCAGCCGCCCACATTGGCGATGTTGGCATAGGCCTGTTGCGGTGTCACGTTCGCCGTGATGTTGCTGTGATAATTGTGCTTTTCCATTGTTTTATTGTTTTGTTTTTTGGTTAAGAATATGTTCCAGTTTTTTGAGTTTTGCCCCCCAGAAATTGTCGAAGTAGTTGATCCATTCCTGCAGCTTGTCGAAGCCTTCCTTTTTCAGCGTGCAGTGGCGTTCCCTGCCTATATTCTGTATGTCTATGAAGCCTGCGCCATACAATATTTTTACATGCTTCGATACGGCGGGGCGGCTCATATCAAAGTTCTCGGCCAGGCTGTTGATGGTCATACTGTCCTTCGACAGGAGGTGCAGCATCTGCCGCCGGCTCGGGTCTGCCACCACCTGGAAGGCGTCAAGCGTTGGTTGTGCCATGTGTTTTGTCATTTAAAAGTTCACCGATCTTTTGCATGTTCCTGAGCCATCCTGCATCCATAGCATCTACTATGGCGAAGTAGCGTGCATCCTTGAAGCTGCCATGCTCCAGTAGCAGTTCGGTGCCACCATTCCTGGGTAGCAGCGTCCACTCTACTACTGAATCAACGGTAATGAGTCCATCACCTGGGCCGCATTTCCACGAATAGGCGAGGCGTTTGCCGGGTACTACTTCCATCACCGTGCAGTACACAATGCCATCAAAGTCGATCTGTGGAGCCGGCTTGCTCATAAACCGGAACTGTTTCCCGACTATGGATTCAAAATCGCTCTTCATCAGCCACAGCTCCATCAGCTCAGGCCGTGTGAGATATTCCCACACCTCCTCCGGTGGCTGTGGGAAAAATAATTGGTGTGTTATTTTATTTTTCATAAATGAGTAACTTTAAAGTTACGCAAATGTATAGGTAACTTTTGAGTTACGCAAATTTTTTTAAATTTTTTTTCAAAAGGTATAATTAGCTGGCCGCATGCAGGTCTTATGCATGGGCGAATCCCGCTTGTGAAGGAAGGGTAGCCGAAACGCGATAACCGTTATCTTTGTTCCTATCATTTGTCTACACTATGCGGAAGATTTTTCTTTGCTTTTTTGCTGTGCCTGTTTTTAGTGGTGTACTCTATGCCCAAACCCCGGGCGGAAGTGATTCCCTTGGCGTGCCGGACAGTTTTTTCAGACACTATACCGGCACTGCGGGTCGCCATAAAATGGTTCTGGATATGCGCTACAATGCTTCAGGCATACCCAGTTTAGGTTCCAGTACTTACTATTTTACTGATGAAGGCGGCCTTAATTTCTTCCTTACCAAGGCGCCGCCGCAATATTCAAAAAGTGATGTCTTTAACTCGCAGGTGTTTCCCGAGAATATGCCACTCAGCAATATAAGCAATGCCTATAGCGACCAGGTGCAGACATCAAGGCTCAGTTTTGTCTTTTCCCATGATTCCATCAAAGGCACATGGCTTAATGGCAACGGGCAGGAACAACTGCCGCTTACGCTAAAGGAAGATAATACCGGGGGCGTGCCGTTCATATTCAGTCAAACCACAGACTCGGTGGTGGTCGTTACTAAAAAACAGGAAACTGTGAAAGCCCTGGCGACCTATGTGGGCGTTCAGCCGTCGCCGCGATCTAATACGAAAGACGTCATGTTTATCGACAAGGCACTAGCCCGGTTTATGGGCGGTTCTGAGTCTCATATAAAGGACTCGCGCTACTTTTCGGCAATATGCTTCCAAAAATTCTTCGACCAGTTCAGGGCTGCCGCAAAGGAGAATAAGAGACTGACTGCGACAAGCTTTAGCGATGTATTTACTTTATTTCCTGTCTACGCAGACAATGGATTTCTCGTGCTGCAGCAAGGCGGCTATCAATATGATTTTGATAAGGATAGCTACACCGACCAAAACCGCTACCTCTGTCTCGACCTCGAGAGCAGGAAGACGCTCCAACTTGACGACATCCTCGTTCGCAACAACGACATGCTGTCTAAGTTGCTGGAAAACGCCTTCAGAAAAAAATACCAGGTGGAGCCCGGCAAAAAGCTGAACACTATGTTCCTTACAGACGCATTGCCGGTTACCGATAATTTTATACTCGTAGGCAAGGGGCTTATTTTTTCTTACAGTCCGGCTGTTATTTTCCGCGAGGAACAGGATATTTCCGGTTTGCAGGAAATGCGCCTTTTTCTTTCTTACGATGAATTGGCCGGCATGCTGAAACCTGAGTTCAAAAGCAGGGTAGGGCTACAGTAGAAGCGGAAATAGGAAAGTTCCGGCCGCCCGGATTATCTGTACCTCTTGCAATACCACCGGTCATACCATATGCTCGACATGGAAATGTACGGCACTGTATTTATCCGTTTTGGTTTGAAGGTTGTCGACGCACTCAACTCTTCCCGGCATAGCGCCATAACTTCTTTCAGGTTGATCTGTAATTGGTCAAGGCTTTTAGTTTGTGTATGAACCCCATAGAGCCGGCACATATGCTACGTAAACGCCGGTTTCTTTGTCACGCTCTATCTGCGCCGAAAATTGATAATGGATCATACATATTTTTAGGAAATCATTGTTACCTTGTCGGAACTTAAAAAGAACCTATGAAATACCTCGTAATATTTGTTTTCACGTTTCTGGTGATGGCAAGTGCCTGTAAGAAGGCGAGTAAAACCACGCCTTCGGCTCCTGTACTTACTGATTCGATAAGTCCGTATTTTTTTAGGTTCACGCTTGCTGGAGTTGCCTACAATTTCGATGCAAAGGACCCCCAGTATATGCCCTTTTACGCAAATGAAGCTGGTGGATACCAGGGCGCAAATGTAAACTTGTATCCGTCCATAGGGCTCAGGCTCAGTTGGCCCGCAAACGACACTGTGAAGGAAAGTGATCTTATGGGCCTTATAGGAAAAACGCTGTACTTTAGCGACACGACCGTCCACCCCGAACTTTCTTTTGATTCGACAGTGTCCGGCACCACATGGTACTCCCAGGATACATCCAATACGAGTTATTTCGTCAAGATTACCAACGTAACTTTCCTCAAGAATGACACAACACTTGGCTACTTTATAAAGACCTATGTGATCACAGGTACCTGCAACGCTCTAATGTCGCAGGCAAGTACGAGTATTTTGTCCGGCGGTTCGTTCAGTTTTATTATTTCAAGAAGAGACCTTTGAGTATGTACCGGTCGGCAACTAATAGTTATTTGCTAATTAATATTCCATTCCTGGTTCCGTTATCAGTAAGCGTTTCGCAACAGTATGTATGACGGCGCTCATTTTCCGCAGCGTGAGGCAGGGTCTCCGTTCTGTTTATTTATTTAGGTGTGTTGATGCACCTATGCGGTAGCCTCAAATCCATACTTTATTGCAGCTTCAAGTACATCTACGTTTATATCTTTTACCGTTTTGAACTTGATGCAATATCCCGTCACGCTCGCCTTGCCCAGTTCCTTTCCATACGTTTGAGCCAGGTATGTCTTATCCTTGATACCAAGGATATAGACAGATATCCCCGTTTTATTTGCACTCAAACCAATTTGAAAAAAATCTCTGGTCGTACCATCGGCATATTTTATGGTGTAGGATCCATACCCGATGTTAGGGTTGCTCACAATTTTGCCTTCGCTGTTCTTACCATCCTCAAACCATAATTTGCAGCCCGGTAACATCTTTTGTATGCGCTGGTGCAACTCCTGCATCTCACTGCGTTTTGGTTCGGACTGGCTGGCGATATATT
>CAYNGS010000387.1:0-3807 GCA_964396625.1 uncultured Flavipsychrobacter sp. | reverse complement strand
CTATGGTCAAGGCGTTCGCCTATGGAAGCGGCAGTTACGAGATAGCCAACTTGTTGCAATATGCAGGGGTCGACTACCTCAGTGTTGCTTATACCGATGAAGGCATAGCCCTTAGAAAAGCAGGCATAAAAATGCCGGTCATGGTTATGAGTCCCGATGCCACATCGTTCAACCGCATGATCGCTTGGAAACTGGAACCTGAGATCTTCAATTTTCGCTCACTCACAGCATTCATAAGCATGGCGCAAACGCTGCAAGTGACTGATTACCCCATTCATATAAAACTGGACACCGGTATGCACCGCCTTGGCTTCAACCCCAGCGACATGGACGAACTGTCGGACCAGATAAACGAAAACCCCGCGATCAGGGTAGCAAGTATTTTCAGTCACCTTGCTGCAAGTGACGACAACAACGAGGATGGATTCACAATACAACAGGGAAAACTATTCGATTCCATGAGCAATAAACTGCTTGCTGCCTTACCATACAAGCCGTTGCGCCACTTATGCAATTCTGCCGGCACCATCCGCCACCACGAATTGCAGTACAACATGGTGAGGCTTGGCCTGGGCCTGTATGGAGTAGATAGCAGCATGGTACTCCAAAACAAACTAAAGCAGATCAGCACGCTAAAGACGAGTATAGCGCAGGTGCGCGATGTACCCGTCGGCGACAGTATCGGGTATGGGCATCATACGTTCGCCCCGGGTGATATGCGTATTGCTACAATATGCATTGGATATGCCGATGGCTACCCTCGCTCGCTCGGCAACAGCAACGCTCATGTGCTGATACATGGAAAACCTGCTAAAACCATTGGCTCCATATGCATGGATATGTGTATGGTAGACATCACCCATATACCCGAGGCAAAAGAAGGTGATGATGTTATCGTTTTCGGAAACGATCTGCCCGTAACCCAACTGGCAGCATGGGCGGCAACGATCCCTTACGAGATCATGACCAGCATATCACAACGTGTGAAACGGATTTATGTGAATGAGGAATAACTGAACAGAAACGTTGCCTGTTTATTTGTCAACCGATCAGCCCCTTATAATACCGGATCAGCCCGTCCATAGGGCTTTTTTCCACCTTGCCTATTTCCAGTTCGTATTGGCTGCACAGGTTAGCCAGCACATCCCGGAACTCGTGAGAAACTGAGCCCGAAAAATACAATGGCAGGTTCCAGCTTTGCCGGTGTTTTAGGATGCTCGTATGAAAAAAGTCATTGAGGCAATCTTCTATGATATTCTCCACCATGTAGTGTCCGCGGTTCTCCTTGAGCAGTGTAACAAAAGACGCCAGGTACCTGTTGGGATTCGGCTGGTGGTAAAGTGTGTTTATGATTTTTTTTATGTCGTTCCCGAATCGCATTTCAAAATGCATCTTCAGCTCGCTGTCAAACGTTTCATACGCGTAGTACTGCAGTATCCGCTTGCCCATGTAGTTGCCCCCTCCCTCATCGCCGGCTATGTAGCCGAGCGATGGTCGTTGCTCCTTTATCTTCTTGCCATCGTAGTAGCAACTTGCACTACCCGTGCCCAGTATGCACACTATCCCTTTTTTATCTCCGCACAGCGACCTGCATGCAGCAACCATGTCGCCCTGCACTTCTGTTTTTTTGATACCGAAATGTCCCTTTAAAATACTCTCGAGAAAGACTTGTTTTTCCGGGTTGGATGCGCCCGCTCCAAAGTAGCTGAGATGATCTGCTTTGTATTTTTTATTATCCCACGGCAATTCCTTTCTTAGCATCTCCACAATAGCTTCTTTGCCCTGCAGGTAGGGATTTATACCTTGCGTGCTGAACCGTACAGGCTTCTTGCCTTTCTTCATAAGGCACCAATCCGTTTTTGTCGATCCGCTGTCTGCAACAAGGTACGAGGCCATAAATCTGTATTGCTAAACAAATATGCAATATTTATTAGCATTTTCCTAATGAGTCTGTGATTATTTGCGCGCTGGTTTAAATCTCTCGCGGCACACCTTTCGTATATTACAGAAACATATGCCAACCCGAAATACCACTATAACTTTCCTTTTATCCCTGTTACCCTTTGTAGGCATTGGGCAGGTTATCGATAACACCCTATCATTCAAGAATATAAATAGCGACAGGTATTTTCGCCTCAACTACGAGAATGACTTTTTTTCGTCTACCGACAAATACTATACGCAGGGCATAAATGTTGAACTTGTAGCTCCCTGGATCAAAACATTTCCCCTGGCCAAAGTACTTGTGCATCCGAAATATGACTATATCAGGTATGGGCTGGCGCTCGCTCACGAGGGGTACACACCCAGCGACTTCAGTGTGCCGCAAATACTTTATGGCGACCGGCCTTTTGCAGCCTGCTTCTTCCTCAAAACATTTCTTATTGCCATCGACTCCGAAAAAAGACAACGGTTCAGCACAACCCTTAGCACAGGTGTTATAGGTCAGGCTGCCGGCGGCATGGAAATGCAAACTTCTATACATCGGACCCTGGGCGATATTATGCCGCATGGCTGGCCAAACCAAGTGCATAACGATGCGATACTTAACTACCAGGTCAATTATGAAAAACAACTGATGTCGCTCGGCCACGCGTTCTCTTTAGATGCCGACGGTATTGCACGGGCCGGTACATTAAGCGACAAAGTTGCTTTAGGGCTCACAATAATGATGGGTTACTTCGACTCACCTTTTCTTTCCGGCACAGCAACTGGCAGCAATTTCCGCATATATGCCTACGAGCATCCCCAGGTAAATGCTGTAGGCTACGATGCCACGCTCGAGGGCGGCGTGTTCAATCGAACCAGCCCCTACACGATAAGCGCAGCAGACGTCACGCCGTTTACCTTCGAGAACAGGTTTGGCTTCGTCATCGTTTACCGGCGTTTGTATCTTGAGTATTTTCAGTCTTTTATAAGCAACGAATTTAAAACGGGTAATTTCCATGTTTGGGGTGGCTTGCAGGTAGCCGTGGGCATCTGATAGAAAACTCGTGTTACTTGATGATTTTGTATAAATTTGTGCAAACCGTCCGGTCACTTGCAGGCACTCACTTATTACATTGCGCTCCCGTTTATCTACCTCCTCTCGCTGTTGCCGTTCCCGGTGCTTTACCTCGTCTCCGATCTTATTTACTTTATCCTGTTTTATTGCCTCGGTTACCGGAAAAAAGTGGTGCGGCAAAACCTGAAAAACGCATTTCCTCAAAAAACTGACGAAGAGATCAGCATCATCTGCCGGGCCTTTTACCACAACCTCTGCGACTTTATGGTAGAGACCTTCAAGATACTGACCATTAGCAAAAAGGGAATTCTGAAGCGCTGCAGATTTACACCTGAAGGTTTTGATGTCTTCTCAAAATATGCCGCTGAAGGCAAAAGCATCATCATGGTGATGGGACACCTCGGCAACTGGGAATGGGCCGGGCATCCGTTCAGCTTGCTGTGCAAACAAAAGCTGGTGGTAATCTATCATCCGCTTACCAATAAGTATTTCAACGGGCTCATGTATCGCATGCGCAGCCGATTCGGAACGCTGATGATACCTATGAAAACTGCTTTCAAGGAAATGCTGGCACACCGAAAAGAACTAACCTGCACTGTATTCATATCAGACCAGACGCCAATGCCTGAGAATGCCTACTGGACCACCTTCCTCAATCAGGACACCCCAGTATTTAAGGGCACGGAGGTCATCGCAAAAAAACTGAATCTCCCTGTCGTTTACGCCCGCATACGAAAAGTAAAAAGGGGATATTATGAAATGCATGCGGAAACACTTGTGGAAAACCCTGCCGCAACCGCCGA
>CAYNGS010000386.1:0-3814 GCA_964396625.1 uncultured Flavipsychrobacter sp. | reverse complement strand
CATGGGTCGGACCTGCACCCACAACGCTCCACGTCTCAGTTTGTCCCACATCAGGGTCATTTACCGCCATCAGTGTGTTAATGTCCGTTGAGCCTGAACTTTCACAAACGGTAAGCGTCTGCGTGGTGCCACCGGCAAAACTTGGTGGAACATCGGGATTTATGTAACGTATGCGGTTGTTACCATCATCAGAAATATAATAGTTATTCACACCCATGATCGCCAGGCCTTCAGGCTGACGTATCCTCACTGCCGCAGCTGTCGCAGGACTATTATCTCCGGCCCAGCCCGCAGCTCCAGTCACATCCACAACGGTCGAGATATTGCCTCCGCTGTTAACCATGCGAATACGGTTATTGCCATAGTCAGAAATATACATATTACCCGACGCGTCAAAGCCAACGTCCGTAGGCTGGGTTATGCGCGCAGCCGTGGCGGCACCACCATCACCGGACGAACCGGGAGTGCCATTTCCGGCAACTGTGTTTATTATACCGGCGGGTATGGTCACCTCGCGGATACGACTGTTCAATATGTCTGAGATATACAGATTACCTGAGGCATCAAAAGCCAGGCCAGAGGGGATCGTAGGGCCGCCGCCGGCAGAAAGAAGGAGGATACCGGAAACCGCCGGACCACCATCTCCGGGAGGACCGAAGCCCCCGGCGCCCGCTACAAGGTGAATGTTACCGGAAGCATCTACACTGCGAACGCGATTATTCTGGGAAGAAAAATAAAGCATGCCCGATGCATCGGTAACAACTCCCAAAGGGCCTCCGATTTGTGCAGCAGTCGCAGCGCCTCCGTCTCCGGTATACCCCCCGGCTGCCCCGGGTCCGCCCGCATAGGTCGTAATAATGCCGGCAGCTATTTTACGGATACGTCTGTTGCCGTTATCAGCGATATAAATGTTGCCCGTTGCATCAACGGCCACATCTAGTGGGTTGTTCAATCTGCATGCAGCAGCAGTTGCAGCACCACCATCGCCGCCAAAGCCGCCGCCGCCGCCGTTCCCGGCTATCGTGGTTATGACGCCCGTTGCATCTATTTTTCGTATACGGTTGTTCGCCGCATCAGCAATGTAAAGATTTCCGGCAGCATCAACGGCAATTCCTCCATTGGTTCTCAGCATACAGCCAGCGGCTGTTGCCTGCCCGCCATCACCTCCAAATCCACCGGTTCCGTTTCCCGCAGATGTTGTTATTACCTGGGCGTTTAGGTTTGCGTTACAGAATAAACCAAACATGAGCACAGCAAAGCATATAAGTAGTCTATTGCTTTTCATTGAGTCTATATTTTATTTGTTTCAAAAGTATACTATTTTTAAGATTTTATAAACACTTTTAGCTTAAATATTTATTATATATGCCGCTTTATTGTGTTGTGTAATAATTATCGGTTAATTTATTTTGTTATATAAAAAATATTTTGGTGCGCTCAAGGCTATTGGCCTACGAAATCCGGGGTGCGGCAAAATCAGTCTGATCCTGCTATCTTTATGTGACAAATATCATCCTTAGTGCCCGACATAATTGAATTACTATCTGACCATATTGCCAACCAGATAGCAGCAGGAGAAGTGATACAACGGCCGGCCTCAGCGGTAAAAGAGTTGCTTGAGAATGCGGTAGACGCAGGAGCAACAGAAATACAACTGGTCATAAAAGATGCGGGTAAGGAGCTGATACAGGTTATAGACAACGGCAAGGGCATGAGCCCTACGGACGCCCGGATGAGCTTTGAACGACATGCTACTTCCAAGATCCGGAGCATAGAAGACCTTTTTACAATCCGTACAATGGGTTTCAGGGGCGAGGCGCTGGCTTCCATCGCAGCCGTAACGCAGGTTGAGTTAAAAACACGGCAGGCGAAAAGCGAGGCAGGCAGCCGGATCGTCATTGAGGGCACCGAAGTAAAGCTCCAGGAGCCATGCGCCGTAAATCCCGGCACCAGCATAATGGTCAAAAACCTGTTCTTCAACGTTCCCGCCCGGCGGCATTTTCTCAAAAGTGCGACAACAGAGCTCAGGCATATTCTCGATGAATTTACAAGGGTTGCGCTTGCGAATCCCAATATTGGTTTCCGCATGTGGAACAACGGCACAGAGCAATACCACATGGAGCCGGGCAACCTCAAAGCCCGCATCGTTGCATTACTCGGCAATTCTTACGAGAAAAACCTGGTGCCCGTGGAAGAAAAGACCGATATGCTGAATATATTCGGCTTCATTGGCAAACCGGAAGCTGCCACACGTACCAGGGGCATGCAGTTCTTCTTTATTAACGGGCGTTTTATCAGGAACGCATACCTCAATCATGCGGTGATACAGGCATACGAGAACCTCATCGAAAAAGAATCATTCCCTTTTTACGTTTTATTTCTTGAAGTAGACCCATCGCGTGTGGATGTCAACGTCCACCCAACCAAGCAGGAAGTGAAGTTTGAAGACGATCGCATGATGTACTCTTATCTCAATGCGGCGGTGAAACACTCACTCGCGCGCTACAACATTGCCCCGTCGCTCGATTTTACACTTAATGCAGGTATACAGCAGCTCTCATCTGTGCAGTTACCTGCTACTGAACAGCAGCGTGAAGAGACCCAGAAAGGCTACTTATATAACACCTTTTCGGGCAAAGACCAGGCGCACTTCATAGAGCGAAACGACAGCCTCAAACGCTGGAAAGACCTCTATGAGATCGCACAGACGCCGGTAGTTGCAAAAGGACAGGAACCAATACCCTCCCAGGGATCCGTTGTCAATACCGGCAGCGAAGATGATGTTAAGGTTACCGTAGACAGCAATATGATGCTCATCCACGGTTCCATATTGGCCACAACGGTGAAATCGGGGCTTATGCTCATACACATTCTCCGGGCGCAGGAGCGGATATGGTACGAACGGCTGCTGGAAGAATGGAACAACCAGAACACACCCTCCCAGCAGGTTTTGTTTCCTATGTCTTACGAGCTGCCGCCGCAGGACGCGATCCTGCTCAACGAAGTGCTGGCAGACCTCTCCAGGATCGGTTTCGACATAGCACACTTTGGTCAGAATACTTTTGTGGTACAGGGTATTCCGCCGGGGCTGCCACCCGGCGAGGAAAAAAATGTGCTCGACGAGGTCGTAGAGCATTTGAAACATGAATCGCCGGACTCGGTTAATAAACGCACCGAATTTCTCCTCGCGCACATGGCGCGCCGCCTGTCGCGAAACAAGCATGCGGTTATGCAGCCCGAGGGCCGGCAGGCACTTGTCGATGAGCTCTTCGCGTGCTCCCGTCCCGAGTACACCCCCGACGGAAAAAAGGTTTTTGTTATGGTGAAGAAGGAGGAAATGGAAGCGATGCTTGGTTAGCGCCGGAAACCGTCAGCGGGAGGCTGCATTAGGGGTTTGGGGTTTTTGTTATCTTTGCACCTTTATGTCTGTTCTGAAGTTTTATCCCCTCAAAGTTAAGGATGTCAGGCCCGAAACGGCCGATTGTGTATCGGTGTCGCTTGAAGTTCCCGGCGAACTTTCCGAGGCTTTTCGCTTTGCCCCCGGTCAATACCTCACATTCCGCATGCACTTCAACGATGCCGAGATCCGGCGTTCGTATTCGATTTGCGCGAGCCCCAGGGATGGCGAACTGCGTGTGGCAATAAAAAAAGTGGACGAAGGCAGGTTTTCTACCTATGCTCATGGCCGGCTAAAGGCCGGCGATGTGCTTGACGTAATGCCCCCATTGGGCAAGTTCACACCGAAGAAAACTGAAACGACACACAAAGAATACCTGGCCTTTGCTGCCGGCAGTGGCATCACACCCATTATGAG
>CAYNGS010000385.1:0-3816 GCA_964396625.1 uncultured Flavipsychrobacter sp. | reverse complement strand
GTTCGAGGTAGTAGATCATCTCCTGCTCAAAGCGGTTGGGGTCTATCTTCTCTTTGCCGGCCATATCCTCCAGCCACTGCGTAAGGCGAGCCCTTATGCGTACGGTCCTTTCGGCCTCAAGTGGCAATATTTTTTCATGCAGCATTTCAATATTGCCGATCCGCAATTTTATGTCTTTCAGCATGGCCTCGCCCTCGAGCCGGCGGTGCTCCATTAGTTTTTTTGCAGCATCTGTAATAACCGACTTCACATTTTCCCATTCGTTCTCAGGCAGAACATCCTGATCGGGCGCCACAACTTCGGGCATGCGCATAAGGGTAGATATGATGTTGTCTTGAGGCAGGCCTATCTGGTCTGCTATTTGTTTCATGCCCTGGTAATAAAATAGCGCGAGGTCGGTATTCACGATCATTGGCTTTGAGGCGCCGCCCTGCTTTACTGTAACCGTTACATCTATCGTGCCCCTTATCAGCATTGCATTGAGCATATTGCGAATATCCAGTTCATAAGACCTGAGTATGGGCGGAAGCTTGGTATTAATGTCAAATTGCTTGCCATTGAGGGCTTTCATCTCCACTACAACCTGTCGGCCATTAACTGTGGCCTCCGCATGTCCGAACCCCGTCATTGAATACAGCATATCATTGTTCTTTGCAGCAAAAGAAAACAAAGGTTTGGCAATAACGAAACATAAGGCTAAGTTTTTATTGAAAAAGATCGTAAAATCGTCTTAAAAAAGAAGGGCGGGTTTAAATAAGCCCTATAATTGGTTATTTTTGTTACACAGTAAAAATTATTCATGCGCATTACTTTTTTGATCCTTTGTTTGTTGGTGTCTGTTGCCTCCGTGGCGCAGCCGCAGGTGCAGTATACGCAAACAAAGGCACAGTTGGAGGTAAAACGCAGAGAACTGATGGACGCGATAAAGGAAACGGAAAACGACCTTGAACGCGTAAAAAATGATAAAAAAGCAACGCTGGCGCAGTTGAAATCGCTGCAAAATAAGCTTGCCGAGCGCCAGAAGCTCATCGCAGTTATCAATGATGAAATGTCTAATATTGACAATATCATAAAATCTTCGTCGAAGGAAATAGATGCGCTGAGGCAAAAGCTGGAGTTACTGAGGGTGCGCTATGCTCAATCTATAAGATACGCCTATGAGACCCGCAGCTCGTATGATATGCTGGCATTCATATTTTCGTCGAACGACTTTAGCGACGCCATGCGGCGGATGAAGTACCTGAAAAAATTCAGGGAATTCCGTAAAAAACAGGTAGACCAGATAAAGGTGGCCCAGGAGCAACTGCAGCAGAAAATAGGCATACTCAATGCCGAAAAGGCCAAAAAAGATGAATTGCTGAATACCCAGGTGCAGCAAAAACAGGTGCTGGTGAAAGAGACCGACCAAACCAACCAGGTGATGCAGGAGCTGAAAGGCAAGGAAGGCGAGCTGATGAAGGAAATAGAAAAGAACCGTAAAATAGCAGTGCGTGTGAACCGGGCCATCAACGATATGATAGAACGGGAAATGGCGAAAGCTGCAAAGGAGGCCGAGGAAAAGGAACGGCAAAGACAGGCTGCTGAGCTGGCCAAGGCAAATGCCGCAAAACCGGCAAAACCAACTGCGGCGGAAACTGCCGAGAACACAAAGCCCGAGATAGCGCCGCGCCCAAGAGTGGTGGCTCCCTCCAAAACGCTTTTGCTGACGCCCGACGATATTGCCCTTGCCAATAATTTTGAAGGTAACAGGGGCAAGCTGTACTGGCCGGTAGAAAAGGGATATATTATCGACCATTTCGGTACGCACCCCCACCCACTGGCGCCAAAGGTGATGATCGACAACAGCGGCATCGACATCCAGACCACTGATGGGGCTACGGTGCGAGCTGTGTTTGAAGGTACTGTGTCGAAAATATTCTCGACGGTGGGCAGCCAGCAGATCGTGATGATAAAGCACGGGAACTATTTTACGGTATACAATGGTTTGTCGAGCGTATCTGTGAAGGTGGACCAGCATGTAAGTACCAAGCAGGCTATAGGCCAGGTGGGCAAGAACGACGAGGAAGTGCCGGTGATAAACTTCCAGATATGGAAATCGAACGGTAAAAAATCTCAGGTGAAACTGAACCCGGAAGCCTGGATAGGGAAACCGAGATAGTTGAATTCGGCAATTCTGCAATGCCAGTATCTACCAGTAAATGCGACAACGTGACTTGGATGGGATTGAATATGGGCGCGCGATGAAATGTGATGCATGGGCAACCCCTGCGGGGGCAGTCACTGACTTCCGTGATCCCATTAATCACATTTAGTCCACATTAATTGTATCCGGCAGCACTACGGGTACTCCTTTCTGGGCTTTTATTTTGGCGAAACCACCGAGAATATTGCGCAGGTTGTGGTAGCCATGACGCTTGAGTATTGAGGCTGCAATAACCGAACGGTAACCACCTGCGCAATGCACATACAGATTATTGCTCTCGTCTATCATCGCCACATTCAGCGGGTCCATCAGCGTGTTCAGCGGCACATTGCGTGCGCCTTTTATGTGCGCTGTCTCGAACTCTGACGGCTTGCGTACGTCGATCACCTCCAGCAGGTTGTCGTGTGGAAGATCCATTGCAAATTCGTCGGCTTCAATATCTATGATGAGGTCTATCTGCTCGCCTGCGCTACGCCAGGCTTCGTAGCCGCCATTGAGGTAGCCCTGTACATTGTCTATACCTACGCGTGCGAGGCGGGTGATGCTTTCTTTTTCTGAGCCGGGCTCAGTGACGAGTATCAATGGCTGGCTGAATGGCAGCAGGGTGCCTGCCCACTCGGCAAAGCGGCCATCGAGGCCTATGCTTATGGAGTCAGGAACAAAGCCTTGTGTGAATACTGTTTCATTTCGGGTATCGAGTATCCAGGCGCCGTCGCTTGCCTTCTGTTTGAACTCTGCAACGGAAAGTGGGTGGAGGCCCTTGGTGTATAAAGAATCGAGGCTTTCGTATCCTTCTTTGTTGATGCGGGCATTGACCGGGAAGTAGGAGGGCGGCGCCGACAGGCCGGTGGTCACTGTTTTTATAAACTCGTCCTTGGTCATCTCCTGCAGGGCGTAGTTATTAGCTTTCTGTGCGCCGATGGTGCTGAATGTTTCGGGGCCGAGGCTCTTGCCGCACGATGAGCCGGGGCCATGCGCGGGGTAAACAATAATATTGTCGGTGAGGGGTTTTATCTTGTTCTGCAGTGAATCGTACATCATGCCTGCGAGCTCCTCTTTGCTGAGGTTGCCGCTAAACAGATCGGGGCGGCCCACATCGCCCACGAAGAGCGTGTCGCCGGTGAAGATACAATGTGGTGTGCCGGACTCATCGCTGAGCAGGTAGCAGGTGCTTTCGAGTGTGTGGCCGGGTGTGTGAATGGCTTTTATTTTCAGCTTGCCTACAGAAAACTCTTCACCATCTGCAGCTACATGTACCTTGAACGATGCATGCGTGTTGGGTCCGTAAATAATGGGCGCCCCGGTTTTTTGGGAAAGGTCGATATGGCCGCTGACAAAATCGGCATGAAAATGTGTCTCAAATATATACTTGATCTTCACGCCTCTTTCCTGCGCCATCTGCACATAGGTATCGGTGTCGCGCAGCGGATCTATAATGGCAGCCTCGCCATCGCTGGCTATAAAATAAGCAGCCTCACTAAGACAGCCGGTATATAATTGCTTAATTTCCATATCATTAAATATTCTGGCAACAAAGGTAAGAAAAAGAGCTTTTGGGGATGCTATTTCGCTATAACTAGAGTTTATTCCATGCTGTTTATCTTCCTATCAAC
>CAYNGS010000384.1:0-3830 GCA_964396625.1 uncultured Flavipsychrobacter sp. | reverse complement strand
CCTCACTATCCTTAATAAACTTGTCAAAGAAGCTCATAAAAGTTTCTCTATATACTGTCCCGTCATCTCTAATAGCTATATCCAACAATGATTTTAATATTGCCGGGGTAGGTAGTTTGTTACCATTATCATTAGTGTATTTACGAATTGTATTTTTTATTGCTGTTTCTATATTGTCAAGGCGTTTATTAAATTCTGGGTATTCAGGGAATTTAGATGTTTCTTTTGCCCTGTGTGGTTTTATTTTGCCATTCCAATACTTGGGGATAATGTTTTCAGGGGTGTAATACTTTAACTGATACCCTTCATAACTTATGCGTGTAAATATTGCTGTCTGGTTTAATCCTTCTGGGTTTCTTTTAGTGCCTTTAGGACTTTCAAGATAAAAAGTAACTTTCATAGACTACCGTTTAGTATTATAACGTAAAGGTAGGGATTAAATAGATACGCGGTACGTTTTGCGGTACACTATTTGTTGACGGTACTTGTCCTTTTTAAATCATTATAAAATGGTATATTCTTTGAAATGCTTTACTGTAAAGGTTTTCAAGATAAATTTTTGGGAAGTTAAAAAAAGTTCAGTAATGGCAAAACAAGTCCGCTTTCGACCTCAGAAAGACCCCGCTAATTTAGTATTGGCGGGGTTTCCTGTTTTCCGGAGTATAGTAAATAACTACATTATGATTTTCAAAAGAATAAGTGCCAGAGGAAAAAAATAAAGGATGAAACAAACGCTTCATCCTTTTAAAGTGCGGCAGAGGAGATTCGAACTCCCACGCCCGTTACAGGCGCTACCACCTCAAAGTAGTGCGTCTGCCAATTTCGCCACCGCCGCATTTTGAGGGACGGCAAAGGTAAAAAGAAAAACCATAAATCCCTACAGGGACTTTCATCATCTGAAAAAACGGCTAAACACTCACACTCAGCGGGTTACCGCCTCAGTATTATGCGGAACGTGGTACCCTTGCCCAGTTCCGACTGCTTTACAAAGATAGAACCGTGGTGGTACTTCTCAATAATGCGACGGGAAAGCGACAGGCCCAGACCCCAGCCCCTCTTTTTGGTGGTGAAACCGGGATCAAAGACCTTTTTTACCTGGTAGGCAGGTATGCCCTTGCCATTGTCCTGCACATCTACCCATACCTGCTGCTGCTGGTTGGTAACAGTGATGTCTATGCGGCCCTGGCCGCCCATGGCGTCGAGCGCGTTGCGGATCAGGTTTTCCATTACCCAGTCGAAGAGGGGGCCGCTGATATTTACCGGTATCTCGTCTTCTTTGTAGTGCAGTTCAATGACCACTTTTTGCGGTGCGCGGCGCTGCATGTATTCGGTTATACCCTTGAGCCGGGTGACCAGGTTCTCCTCTTCCAGTTGGGGTGAGCTACCCACCTTGCTGAAACGATCTGCAACGAGCTTCAGCCTGTCGAGGTCTTTTTGCATTTCTATTGCCGCCTCGCTGTCGGGGTCCTCATCCCTTATCAACTCCAGCCATGCCTCTATGGAGCTTAGCGGCGTGCCCAACTGGTGCGCAGTCTCCTTGGAGAGGCCCACCCATACCTGGTTTTGCAGGCTGCGGTTGGCTGCACTGAGCGCTATGAGCACTACCACAAGGAACAGGAAAATGATGGTAAGCTGCACATAAGGGAAGTAGCGCAACTGCGTGAGCAAGTAAGACTCGCCGTAGTAAATATAGTTCTTGCCCGTACCATAGTCGGCGGGAATGGCCTCGTGATCTTTTCTGAACTCTGCCAGCTTTTGCTGAACTATTTTGCCATTTGGTGTGAGTGAATGAACCGTATCAATGTTCTTACTGTCAATGATCTTGCCGTTGGCATCAGTGATGATGAGGGGGATGGTGGTGTTTTGTGCTATGATATTGCTGGCGAAGGCGGTTTCCTGGTTGTTGTTAGATGTAACCAGTGTCTTCAGTGCATCAGCAAGTTGCACAACCTTCTTTTTTTCCTCATCGGCAAGCTTGCGCGCCAGCTGACTTGTGTAAAACAGCGATGCGCTCACTATTATTAATGCAGTGATGGCAAGATATGTTTTCCAGTTGAAGTATTGACGCATGGCTGTAGTCAGTCTTTAGTCGTTGATGGTTAGTCGTTAGTTGCGGGCCGATACCGGATACGAATATAAAGTAGGTTTTGTTAACTGTAATATAATACAAAATGCGCAACCTGCCCGGCACTCAGCACCATACTGCTATCGCTACAATGTATTCCCTACCTGCAATATTGGCTGATATTCTTTGCGGCATCCGCATTGCCCAGCTGCTGTGCTTTTGTCCAGTCCTGGCAGGCCCCGGCCTTGTCGTTCGTGAAGTAGTGCGCCATGCCCCTGTAGAAGTAGACAACATTGTCGCCGGCGTCTATATTTATAAGGGCGTCATAATCTTTGACGGCACCGGCAAAATCACCGCTGCGCATTTTGAGCGCGGCCCTGTTCTTATATGGCAAAACAAATACAGGATTGATATCTATGGCCTTGTCATAATCGCGCTGGGCTGAAACAGAATCTCCGGCCAACTGGTAGGCCCAGCCCCTGTTGTTATATGCCTCGGCATAATTGGGGTTGGTGGCTATGGCACTGTTATAGTCGCGCAGGGCCGCCTGTTTGTCGCCCTGCCTGAATAAGACCCACCCCCTGTTGTTAAGCACATCAGCCTGTTTAGGGTTTAGCTGCAGAGCGGTGTTAAAATCTGCAAGGGCAGCATTGAGGTTGCCAAGGGCATTGTATGTAATGCCGCGATTGAATACCGCATCGCTGAATTTTCCGTTTCGCCTGATGGATTCTGAGTAGTCGGCAATAGCGGCATCTAAGTTTCCTTCTTTCTTCTCAAGATTACCGCGGAGCCAGTAACCATAGTAAACCTCGGGATAAGTTTCAATCATGTCATTGAACAAAAGGCGGTCTTCCTTCCATATCCCGATACGGTTCCAGGTGATAATTGAGAATAGCAGCACTACACCTGCAAACAATGTCATAGACATCTTTCGCTTTTTGGTGTCGTAAAGCCCGGCGAGCCACTGCCCCAATATGTAAAAAAGCCCGATAGACGGCACATAGCTATATCGCTCGGCAGTAAGCGCTGAGCCCACAGACACGATCTGCAGCATGACCGAAACCGTGATGAGGAAGAACGAAACGCCAAAAAACACTTCCCTGCGCAGCGCATTGCGACGGGTGCAGAGCCATATGACCAATAAGACAAAGGGCAAGGACACATAGTACACCCACGGCAGCAGACCATTATGCAGATCGGGGAAGTAGTGCATGACAGCGAGATTGAACGGCGCTACCAGCCACACGATGTAAAACGAAAGACCCGAAGTAAAAAGAAATACGCCGTTTATAAAACCGTAAGACACCATAAGGCCATTGAGTGCGCCGCCAGACCTTTGTGACAATATGGCGAGGATGCCAAACAGAACCGACAGTGCGAAAAAGGGTATCTTTTCAGACAATGACCGCAAATTTATCTTCCTGCCCTTGTATACATCTATGGCGATGAGCAGGACGGGGAGGGTAACAGCCGCTGACTTGGAGAGCAGCGAGGCAGCGAACAACAGCAGGCAGGTGATGTATTGCTTTGCCCCGTAGCCCGACGATAGGTAACGCAGATAAGTAAGCAGTGACAAGAGGTAGAAAAGCGTGTACAACACATCTTTGCGCTCCGATATCCACGCCACCGACTCTACGTGCATGGGGTGAACGGCGAACAGTAACGAGACCACAACGGCGGTAACTTTCTTGCCACTCAGTTGCTCGGCCAGTATGAAAACCAGCCAGGTATTAAGCAGGTGCAGCACTATATTGAACAGATGAAA
>CAYNGS010000383.1:0-3849 GCA_964396625.1 uncultured Flavipsychrobacter sp. | reverse complement strand
TCGCATCACCATTATTATTAAAATCGAAGTGGCACTCGCTGTGTATGTGCCTGATGGATCTGTCTTTTCTTATTATCCGGTAATCGAGAATGAAACTTGATAGAGAGGCAAGCGCAGTGTTAAATGTTTCCTGCACCTCCGCTACGTCATCGGGATGAACAAATTCCAGCCATGACCGGAACGATTGGATATTCTCATCGGCAGAAAGCCCGTAAATCCTGCAATGTTCGTCGGACCAGATGCTGATACCCGTGTCGAAATTGCGCTCCCAGCTACCTATGTGAGCAATTGACTGCGCCTGCCTGAGCCGTGATTCGTTGTGCTTAATTTTGATCCCAGCTTTTACTGATTCAGTTATATTCCTGGAGTAACAAGCGGTGCCAACAATTGTGCCCTCCTCGTTGATCGGGTAAAACGAAATTTCTATCCAAAGTTCTTTGGGTGCGCTCACGTACTCAGTTTCCGTAAAGATCTCGCCTGAGAATGCCCTGGCATAAAACTTTTTCCACCGGGCTTTTTGCTCGCCGCTGAATCCGGAAGCGAAAATATTGGTGCCTTTTTCGATCGACGTACCCGACATGAGCAGCACAAGCCTGTCGAAAGCGCGATTTGCAGTGATCAGGTTGTAATTTGTATCCACGCTCCAGATGAGGTCGTGAGTAGTATTTATAAGAGCTGTGAGATTGCTGTTGTCGAACTCAGTTTGCTTGCGCCGGTCCGAGATGTCTTCGGTAATTTGAGAGAAGCCTTTGAGGCTTTTGTTGTCGTCGACGATGGCTGTGAGCAGCACGCTGCCCCAGAACCTCGTGCCATCCTTCCGGGCCCTCCAGCCTTCATAAGTGGCCTTGCCATATTCTGCGGCCTGTCTCAACAGGTTTTCCGGCAGATCCTGCTCTATTTCTTCACTGGTATAAAAGATGCGGAAATTTTTTCCGATAACTTCATCGTGTGTGTATCCTTTCAGTTTTTCGAGGCCCTTATTCCAGTGGAGGATGTTGCCTTTTTCATCCAGCCGGAGTACAGCATAATCTTCTACGTCATCTAATATGTCCCGATATGCCGCATTATTCTCGCTCATAGGTTTCAGTTTTACTTCTCACTCTTTTTATTTCATGTTTTTCATGGGGATATTTTTAGAATTACAGGAGTACAAATGTTATGCGATCTATCTTGTATATATATGACATGCGTCACCCGGGCAGATGATATTAGTCACCATGGCCGGGATAGAATAATAAATCCATAAAAATTATGTTTTCATAATGCTATCAAGTTGTATTTTACACCCCAATTAATTGTGAAATGGCGACATTGTCAATCGTAATACCGGCGTATAATGAAGGGCCAACCATTCATCGTATACTGAATAAGGTAAAAGCTGTGACCCTTGTGGCGGGAATAAGCAAGCAGGTTATTATAGTGAACGACTGCTCGAAAGACAATACTGAGGAAGCCATTCATGCCTACCAGGCGGCAAATCCTGATCTGCCGATAACCTATTACAAGCATGAGATCAACCAAGGCAAGGGCGCAGCATTGCATACCGGTATCAAAAATGCCACCGGCGACTGGGTGATCATACAAGATGCGGACCTGGAATATGATCCTGAGGAATACAACATACTACTGAAACCCCTGCTTGATGGATTTGCGGATGTTGTATACGGTACCCGGTTCATGGGGGGGAATCCGCACAGGATACTATTCTTCTGGCATTCTATCGGCAACAGCTGGCTCACGCTTGCATCTAACATGCTTACCAATCTGAACCTTACGGATATGGAGACCTGCTACAAAGTATTCAAGAGAGAGATCATACAGGGAATAAAGCTGGAGGAAAAACGTTTTGGCTTTGAGCCCGAGGTCACCGCAAAGATCTCGAGAGTTCCGAAGGTACGCATTTATGAAGTTGGCATATCATATTACGGGCGGACGTATGATGAAGGCAAGAAAATAGGGTGGCGCGATGCCTTTCGCGCGCTATATTGCATTATTAAATATAATCTTTTCGTAAAATAGATGTTATCAGGCCGCCGATGAGGGTAAGATGGCACTGCCATCGGCACTGGTTTTGTCGACTCTAAGCTAAGTAACTGGTTTTGTGAGTTTTCCCGATTGAATTCACCCGTTTTTTTAATGCAAAAAGAACTTTTTTTTGAAGATAAAACCCATATCTTTGCACAAAATTTCAAAACGGGTAATGAGTTATAAACGGCTGTTTTCCTTATTGGTATTGACTTTCGCGGTATTCGGAGCGTCTTTTTTTGCAGTTGCCCAGGGCGAAGGAAACAGTGCCAATCCGGAACCTAAATCTGCACCTGCCGAAGTAAAGGAAGGGAAGGAAAATAATAAGTTGGATGTAGCAAAAGTAATTTTTGGCCATATAGCTGATTCTCACGAATGGCATTTATTCTCTATAAAGCACGAGGGCAGCGAACCTACGCCTGTAGCGATGCCGCTGCCTGTTATAATATATAACCCAACCAAGGGCCTTGCCATATTCTCATCGTCTAAAATAGCCGAAGGTGAAAGTTACCAGGGCTACCACCTGGAAAAAACGCTGATGAAGGAGCACATAGTTTCTGAGGACGGCTCTAATTTCTATGATCTTTCCATTACCAAGAATGTGCTGTCTATGCTGATATCGGTGGTGATATTGCTGTGGGTACTGCTGAAAGTGGGCAAAAAATACAATGCTAATGGCTCTATGAAGGCGCCATCAGGTTTCCAGAATTTTCTTGAGGTAGTTGTTATTTTTATTCGTGATGAAGTTGCAAAGCCTTGCCTGGGCAGTAAGTATGTAAGGTATATGCCGTTGCTGCTCACTATATTTTTCTTCATATGGATAAACAACCTGCTTGGGTTGCTGCCGGGCGGCGCGAACTTTACCGGCAATATTGCCGTGACTGCGTGCCTTGCTTTGTTGTCGTTTGTAGTGATACTGGTGAACAGCAAGAAACATTTCTGGAGCCACCTGTTGAATCCGCCCGGTGTGCCCGGATGGATGAAGCCGATGCTGGTGCTGATCGAGATCGTTTCGCTGTTCATTAAGCCGATGGCGCTGATGATACGTCTTTTTGCGAACATCATGGCCGGCCATATTGTGATACTGGCGCTGATATGCATTGTGTTCATTTTTGCTGCTATCAGCACTTTTGTGGGTGCGGGTTTCGTGCCGGTGTCTCTTGCCTTTGCAATATTCATGTTCTTCCTGGAGTTGCTGGTGGGAGCTATACAGGCGTTTATCTTCGCCAACCTGACGGCGGTATTTATTGGCCAGGCGATAGAGGAGCCGCATGAAGACCATGGAAACGGGGACCTTAAACCACATGTAGAGTTATAAATTTGTTTTTTTAATCAAAATCCATATAGTATGTCGTTAATGAACATTATGTTAGTAGCATCAGGATCGGTAGCAGCCGCAGGTGGTGCCGTAGGTGCAGGTATTGCTGCACTCGGCGCAGGTGTTGGTATCGGCCAGATCGGTAAGGGCGCTGTTGAAGCGATTGCCCGCCAACCGGAAGCTATGGGCGATATCCGCGCAAACATGATCCTGATGGCAGCCTTCGTAGAAGGTGTTGCCCTGTTCGGGGTTATCGTTGGTCTGCTGGCAATTGTACTGTAATCTTCGATGTAAGAAAATTAACTGCATCCGACGCAGAGGGCAGAGGATGCAGTTATTTAAACCCCCGGCCCTTGAATGGAAGTATGTGAGTGCTAACTTTTCATCGGCTGGATTTAACCTGAATTTTTTAGTTCTTTATAAATAAATGCTCACCCGGAATTACCAGGTGAAGCTCAACATTAACCACTCCTGTGCTCCCTGTTATGGGCCGGGGGCCTAAAAAT
>CAYNGS010000382.1:0-3852 GCA_964396625.1 uncultured Flavipsychrobacter sp. | reverse complement strand
CGGATCTTATAGAGCAGGATACATTGCCACCCCTGCAATATGACAAGCTCGACAAGCTGTACCCCGTTCGTAACTACCTTGGGAAAACCTACCTCGGCAAACGAACGCTCGCGTATCACTCAAGCATAGGATGTCCCTTCACCTGTTCGTTTTGTGCAGTAGTACCTACTTACGAGGCACGCTGGAAGGCTAAGTCGGCAGAAACGGTTTATAAAGACATAAAGTACATAAAGGATAAATGGGGAGCGGATGCAATAGAGTTTCACGATAACAACTTCTTCGTTTCGGAGAAACGAACAGTTGAGTTTGCCAAGCTGATAAAACCGGAGAAAATGAAATGGTGGGGGATGGCCCGCATCGACACCATGGCGAAATTCAGCGATTATACTTTACAACTGCTAAAAGAAGCCGGCTGCACAATGATATTCTTTGGTGCGGAGAGTGGCAGCAATGACATTCTGAAGCAACTGGACAAAGGCGGCACACAAACGGGAGACCAGATATTAGCATTTGCGGAGCGCTTGAAGAAGTTTGGGATCGTACCTGAATATTCATTTGTATTGGGCACACCCGGCCCAACGGCAGAAGCGGTGGAAAAACAAATTGATTTTGAAATAAACTTTATAAAGAAGATAAAAAAAATAAACCCACGGACGGAAATAGTGATCTACACATATAGCCCTGTGCCAACCGAAGGATCAGAACTGTATGAACAGGTTTTGTCAAAGGGTTTCAGCTTCCCGCAAAAACTTGAAGACTGGATGAACCCCCAGTGGGAAAATTTTGATCTGCGCAAAAATCCATTAACGCCATGGCTGACGCCTGAGATGATCAATAAGATAAAAAATTTCGAGACCGTACTTAACGGCTACTACCCCACTATTTCGGACATAAGGATGAGCAAAGTAAAGCGTGAAGTGATCCGGTTGTTCTCCTCGGTGAGATATAAAACCAGCTTTTACTGGCGGCCATATGAGTTAAAGATACTGCAGATCATGTGGAAGTACCGGCAGCCCGAAATAGAAGGCATGTAAAAGCAGTTTCAACAATGATCCGAAATGACTACCCAATCTCTATATCATACTTATCAACGGTTCAAAACACTACAGACGGATAGCATATCTGCGCTGCCGATAGTGATACTAATGCCGCACAGTGCCTGTAACTGCCGGTGTGTGATGTGTGATATCTGGAAAGACAATAAGAACCTGAAACAGCTTACCGAGGAGGACGTAAAGGGACTATTGGAATCGCTAAAAAACCTGGGGACGCGACAGGTGTTGATGTCGGGAGGTGAGGCGTTGCTTAATTCAAATTTTTTCCGTTTGTGTGAATTGCTCTGTAAGGAGGAAATAAGCATAACATTGTTATCAACAGGACTCCTGCTCAGGAAAAACGCCCAGCAGTTGCTCGGTCTTGTACACGATGTGATCGTGTCGCTGGATGGAGATGAGCAAATGCACGATGCGATCAGAGATATACCGGGGGCATTCGATAAACTTAGAGACGGCGTGAGATATATTAAGTCGCTCGACCCGGGGTATAGGATCACGGGGCGAACTGTGATCCACCGGTTGAATTTCCGGGTATGGCCGCGGATCATAGATGCCGCAAAGGAAATGGGACTGGACCAGGTGAGTTTTCTACCCGCCGACGTAACAAGCGAGGCGTTTAACCGGGAAATGCCCTGGGATGCGCCGCGACAGGAAGAAATAATGATCGGCAAGGATGAACTGGATACGCTGAAATTCATTACCGAATAGATCATTGAAAAATATAGTGACGAATTTGAGCGTCGGTTCATTGCAGAGTCACCGGAGAAAATCAGGAAGATCCACACTTATTACCGGGCGCTGCACGGCTTGAACCCGTTCCCGTATAAAAAATGCAATGCGCCCTGGGTTTCAGCGGTTGTGGAAGCTGATGGCAACGTCAGGCCATGCTTTTTTCACAAGCCTATGGGTAATGTGAGGAACAACACGCTGGAAAATATTCTGAACAGCGCCGAGGCGATTAAATTCAGGAAAGAACTGGACATGGACAACGACCCAACCTGCACAAAATGTGTTTGCTACTTAAATCTTAAGCCCACGACAAGTGTAGGATAAAAGAAATGCACAATGATAAAAGAAAACGTCATCAATAATGAACAACTGTCAGCAACTGCTTTCTCCAGGCAGTCGGTGGTTTTTGATGACATTTACGCGTCAAACACAATAGTGCACTATAAAAGGGAGCGGGTAAGAAATCACATAAACCAGTACCTGCCGCCCAAAAGCAACATATTGGAGTTGAACGCCGGAACCGGAGACGATGCGATCTACTTCGGACGGCAGATGCAGAACGTACATGCCACAGATATTTCCGACGGCATGCTGAAACAGCTTGTGAGTAAAGTAAAGAAAAACAACCTTGAAAAACGCATCACTTCAGAACAGTGTTCTTTCACCGACCTGGGAATGCTGCAAAATAAAGGTCCGTTCGACCTGATCTTCTCCAACTTCGCGGGGCTTAATTGCACTGATAATTTGGCGCATGTGCTTCGTTCCTTCAAACCGTTGCTGGCGTCAGAGGGGTTGGTAACGCTGGTGATCCTGCCCAAATTTTGCCTGTGGGAAACTTTGATACTATTCAGGGGGAAATTCAAAACTGCATTCAGAAGATTTAACAGCAGCAATGGTGCAGATGCTCATGTTGAGGGTGTGCATTTCAAATGCTGGTACTACAACCCATCATATGTTGCAGATGTGATGAAAGACGACTTTGAGGTTTTGAATATTGAGGGGCTGTGTACTGTAGTCCCCCCCTCCTACATTGAAAACATTTCAGAAAAACATCCGACGATATACCAAAGACTTGTAAAACTGGAGAGCCGACTGAAAAACAAATGGCCATGGCGGCTTATAGGCGACTACTATATCATCACGCTGAGGAAAAAATAAATGTATTCATCTGTTTTGTTATTTTTGAAACAGGCGTCGGCACACTCAAAGGCGACCTGTTTTATTTAGTTTCCGATGACGAAGTATCTTTCAATAAATAAGGTGATGCTCATAATGCTGGTATACGGCGTTGCTTGCGTCATCGGCATGCTTCATCATGAAGTATGGTTTGACGAGGTACAGCATTTTTTGATAGCTCGGGACAGTAAGTCGATCTTAGAACTGGCGACAAATAACAAGTACGACATTCATGTGCTGCTGTGGAAAATGCTCCTGTTCTTCGATACCCACTATATCAGTGACAATCCGATGAGTATGCAGATATTGCACCTGGTGATCATTAATATCGCCGTTTATTTCTTTTTATGTTATGCTCCTTTTAATCTTGTCGCAAAACTGCTTATCATTTTCGGCTATTACTTCATCTTCGAATACAGCATCCTGTGCCGCAATTACGCCCTTGGAATAATGTTCCTGTTCATAACATGCAAACTCCTGTCGGAGCCGGGTAAACATTTAATAGCGATCGGGATATTAATGTTCCTGATGTGCAACACGCATATATTTTTCATCTTTGCCTCCGTAGGTATCTTCATATACTTATGTTACTACAATTACGAACACAGAAGTTTTAATGCCCGTTTCGGGGCGCTAACTGTTTTGTTGCTGGCGGGTCTTGTTATCTCGGTAATAGAAATCCGCAATCTGCCGGCTGACAATGTTTATTTTCATCCCGGACTTACGGCATGGCTTACCGTTCACAATCTTTCTTTTGCGGTTCATGGATTAGATAAGGGATACATTTCATTTCCTCCGCTTCACGACCCTAATTTTTGGAACCGGCATCTTTTTGAAGGCTGGAGCAGCATTATCAAGGTCTAGGGCAGAGAGAGGGGCCGGGGTAATGCTG
>CAYNGS010000381.1:0-3853 GCA_964396625.1 uncultured Flavipsychrobacter sp. | reverse complement strand
CGGATGCCGTATCTGTGGCTACGTTTCCATGGCGGCTGCCCATGGCTTTGCTGCGCATACCAGCGAGAAGTTTTTTTAATTTCCATTTTGGCCTGCTGCCGGAGGTGCGTGGTGCAGACCCGATATTTGAAAGCATACGGCAGCGAATGCAGACTGCCGGCACAACCGTGCACCTGATGGAGGAAGGATTTGATAGTGGACCAATAGTATTGCGGGAGGAGATACCGCTGGGCACGATATACACCTATGGAATGCTGAGCGGGCAACTGGCGCAGATGGGTGAAAAGATGTGTGCAGCGATAGTAAAGAAACTGAAAGCCGGGGAAGAAATAGCGACCACAAAGCAGGATGAAGCAAGAGCAAAGTATTGGCCGAAAATAACAGAAGCCGAAATGACGATCAGGTATCGCGACATGGACAGTGCAACCATCATGGCGCTTGTGCGCTCATGCAACCCGATAGCACGGGGTGTGCCGTCGGTGATCAACGGGTGGAAGATAGGTATCTGTGATGTGAGCGAAGTGAACCTGCAGGGAGCATCGGATGCCATAACACCGGGGACCATAGTAGCGCTTGATGTGCAGAACGGAATGATCGTTTATTGTAAGGATGGCAAGGGAATAAAGCTGGATGTGGTGTATACTACCGAAGGTGTGTTCCCGGGTTATAAGCTTGCCTTTTTCGGCATAGGGCAAGGGATGATCTTTGAATAATTTTTTTGTACAGCCCGGATTTTTTGGGACGTGTTATTTTGTGTTCCAAATGAGCGCTTGCAGTTGGCGGCGCGTGACCATACTGGCCCTGTAAGACCCAATGGCGGTCCAAGGTGCATCATCGAAAATTTTCACCTCGGGGACAGCGCTCCAGAGTACTTCTTTATTTTTGTTCACGACAAATATTTTTCCGAAAACTCCGCTCATTGTAACGAGGAAAGAACCATCACCGAGTTCGACCGCGTTTCCACCGGAGGAAAGGCGCAGGGTCTGCATCATGGAACTGTCGCGCTGGCCGAGCATCTGCATTTGCTGACTTTTTTTGGTGTATTCATTTAATTCGTTTTCACTCATTCCATCGAGCGTGCAGTCGTATTGCCAGACCTTTTTTAGCTGATCTTTTCCCGGCGTCTCTTTCAGCACCAAGACCTGCGGTGTGGCTGAAATAGCAACAGCGTTGTTGTTGAACAAATACAAATCTCCGTTTGCTGCGACCCTTATGCTGTGCTGCCCACAAAAAAGATCGCTGCAGATATCGCAGGGCCCGGAGGTGCATTTTGCGCCGTAGACAGCAAGGACATTGCCCTGAGGATATTTTATTTTCACGATGCGGCTTATGTTCCTGAACCCAACATAAATCACCTTCTTTTTTTCATCGAAGAAGAACGCATTTGCATGCACATCGGTGACCGGAAATCTGCCGTCGGAAAGGTAATGTCCATAGAGATCGGCAGTGCGGAAATAAGCTGATGATTTCCATGACCACACGACCTTGCCGGCACTATCATACTCGATCAAAGTGCCGAAAGATATTTTTTGCAAGAAGGAATCCCGGTTGTTTTTTATGACCGATGCATCAGGCGCCTGCGCATCTGCGGGATGATAGTAAGGAACGTTCGAGGCAACGGTCTCATTGCCCATGACCATGTAATGCGCGTTTGACAACTTCGTGAGTTCGTGATGAAAATGTTCGGCGGTATCGCCGCTGATGCGGCCATTGACAGGACCTTCCCAAATTGTATTTCCATTGTAGTCCACCTCCCGCGCCGATTCTCCGAAAAGATACGTTACTGAACCGGATGGAGTGACCTTCAAATCCCGGACAGTGATGTTACCAGAGGACGCAACTTTTTTATCGGGCAGAAACCAGACAGGGCGGCCCCGCATATCATACATTGTTTTGGTAGCGTCGACAAAGATGTAGTTGCCATTGAATTTACCTGAGTTGGTGATGACCCGGAGCCGGGATTTGCTGGAATCGAGATTGAACCAGGGAAGGGTA
Organism: uncultured Flavipsychrobacter sp.; assembly: GCA_964396625.1. Classification (GTDB taxonomy): domain Bacteria; phylum Bacteroidota; class Bacteroidia; order Chitinophagales; family Chitinophagaceae; genus Nemorincola. The sequence goes on along the minus strand of CAYNGS010000381.1, from coordinate 1,858 downwards.
CTGAAGTGGTGAAATGTCCCATCACTGTTTGCCGATGTCTTACCGGCGTAAATGACCCGCCATGTATAGTTGGTTCCGAAGGAGGGGACTTCGGCGATCATGTTACCCATGGAGCAGTGTTTTGATACGACTATATTTTTAACGAAAGAACCGTCATCATCGAAATGCCCGGAGGCGATCTGAAGCGTGCAATTGGCCGAGGCCGGAAAAGAGAAACCGATGAGCCTGTAGTTGAGCTTGCTACCCTCGGCGGGCATGAGCCGGGCAGATGTGCATGTTGGCGCGAGCAGGAATATGATCAACAGAATTCTATTCATACCGGAGGTGACGTGAACAAATGTAATTTGTATTTTTTGGAAGGGAGAAAAAGACGTGTGTAAGCATTTGGCACATGCGCGCGGACATCACTAAAAAGCCGACGCCCTGAAGTGACGGATGGCTCCATGCAGGGCCCCATTACAGCAGCACGAATACGTTAGACATAAGTAATATATAATTGAAAGAATGTATGAAAGAGGAAATATTGTATTGTGTTGAAAAATTTGGGGGTATTTATAGGAATTAACATTAATTTTTTTAAATTTATGCCCAGAAGTTCCGGGTATTCAAAATCGCGGAACAAGGCAACTTTTTAACAAATTAATAAAACCATAAAAAAGATGAAAAAACTATTACTTGGAATAGCGATAGTAGCTGCAACAGCGTTGCAAACAAATGTAGCCAACGGCCAGGGCATGGCAGTAAACACAACCGGCAGTCCCGCCAATGTATCAGCGATGCTTGATGTGGCATCTACGACCAAGGGGATGCTGATACCCCGTATGACCAACGCGCAAAGGAACGCCATTGTGTCTCCGGCTACAGGGCTGATGATATTTCAGACCGATGCTACATCCGGGTTTTATTATTGGGACGGCGCTACCTGGCAAGCCATAGGCAGCGGTGGTGGCTCGGGCACTGTTACAACAGTCTCGACAGGCAACCTGGCTCCGGTATTTACCGCTACGGTAAATACGCCGACGACCACGCCTGCGATATCGTACACGCTGTCATCGTCTGCTGCATATACGGTGTTGACCAACTCTACCAATGCTACCTCTGTACCCAGTTATGGCAAAGTGGTGCCAAATGCCATGTTTGCCTCCGCCGGAGTGCCAAGCTCATCGACCTTCTACAGGGGTGACGGGCAATGGGCCACGCCGCCATCGGGAGCAGCTTATGGCACTATCAGGAGCGTAACCGAGCCGGTAACCCTTCTGACCACAGACGCTACCGTTTATGCGGTAGGAGACGGAGGTGTTAATGCGATCACCTTGCCACTTGCCGGGGCTGTGGCAAAGGGTTATACGATAAACATCATAAACAGGAGCAACACTTCAAGTACGCTTTTAGTACAACGCCAGGGCGCTACCGATGCCATAGTACAACCCGATCATGCATCGAACGTAACATCTCTGACATTCGCTTACTACCTGACAATTGTTAGTGATGGCTCGGGGGTGTGGTATGCGATCAATGATTTTTAACTGCCTTTCTTAGCGGTGCTAAGCCCGCGAGACATAGAGTTGCCTTATAATTTTTCAGAGAGAAGAACAAAAGAAGCGGTTGGTTATTAAGCCAACAACAGCAACGGATATTACTTATTGATTCGGCCCGGATGAATCGCCGGGTGAAAAAGAATAAAAAAATGTTTATGAAGAAATTCGACTTTTTTAACAGGATAGTTAAGGTTGGTTTGCTGTCGTGTGTGCTGGTTGCAGCAATAACGACGAGCGTAAATGCCCAGACCACTTATAACTTCAGTGCGAGTACTACGGTGACCAATAGTGACGCGTTGAACGTAGTTACCTACGCCAAC
>CAYNGS010000380.1:0-3857 GCA_964396625.1 uncultured Flavipsychrobacter sp. | reverse complement strand
AACTTGCCAGTACCGGCGGTTCACCCACTTTGTTGCGTAGCCATTGCTTCAACCCTCTCTTTTTCTTTGTGTCACGACCGGCAAGGTTGTACAAATTCAGCTTCAGCCGTATCCCAAGGAATTTACTGTTGGGCCTTGGCCTCACCAGCCCTGCCAGGTCGTTCCTGAGCTGCTTTTTGTCCTTCCGGGAAACCTCATTATCGTGGATCACTACCTTACTTCCCCTGAAAAGTCGCTCCCCCGGCGGCAGATGCTTTGTGTTGCTGCATGATGTAATAAAGAGCGCCGCGAACGCCAGCAGGTATTCTGCGAACCTCCGGCGCACACCCGCAAGTCCGCCGGTCCGGTTTTGTTTAGCCGGAAGACGAAAGGAACAACCATAAGAAATTCGTCTCCTCATCATTGCTCCAACCCTTTAGTTCGCTGCTTGATGGTTTTACTTTTTGCAAAAATGGTCTTGAAGCGATTGTAATCAACGTTCACGATAAAATTCACGCCCGTCTCTGTAACGTAGCCCTGCAGCGGCCCTTCATTATAATTGCTGCGATACACACGCACCGTGTACCGTCCGTCAGACGACAGTAAGTAGTCAGCCGCAAGATTGCTGGGCACAAGGCTGCTCTGATTGCTGTTATTATTGGTTTGCGGGCCTTCTACTTCAAAGTCGTTCCCCACCGTCAGTTTCAGTCGATCGTTCAGCACTCTTTTCGATGCAGCTACGTTCAGGTCCGTACGTTGCCGCATGGTGCCGGTGGTATAGTCCTCGGTGGTTGGCAGGTCCACGCTGAGGTCTACTCCCTTTACTAATTTGTTCGCAGCGCTGTTCAGTTGTTCTCCTATGAACGTGCTCACGCTCTGCACCGCTGCGAAACCCGTGCTTTGTGCAGCGCCCGAACTGAATGGATCATCAGAGACAAACCTACCCAGGATCAACACGGCAAACACCTGCTTGTTCAACTCGCCGGTATCCTGGCGCACCTGGTTCAGCCTCGCCTGTATCAGTTCTATCTGGTCGGCAGCCAGGGGATACACCTTATCCTCAGGCAATACAACATCAAATGAAAAAGTTGGCTGCATCATATTGCCCTTCATATGCAGGTCAACATTGAATGGAAGACTCTGTTTATAATAATTGAGCTCCTGCACACTCGAAACCTGGCGGGTTACCAGGTCATATGCCGGCGTATTTGCCTGGTATGTTGCCGTTACATCTATGGTAGTATTCTTCAGCGGGTCGCCGGCAAATGTTATTACCCCGCCATCCTGGATAAGGAACTTGCGTTTTATAAAATTATAGTTCATCTGGTAGGTGCCGCCGTGCAGCATATAGCTACCGGTAACATTAAACACTCCACCCGGCGACACGGACGTGTTAAAATATGCGTCGCCCCTCACATTTATGAAGTCACCCGATGCCTCGTCAATGATCACACTGAACTCCGCCTCTTTCTCCACGGTAATGTTCACATTCACGTCCGATCCCGCAGCCAGCTTTCGTTTCGTCTTCACCGTATCCGATGCCGCAGGTGTCAGCGCCCGTTCCCAGTTAGGATCCCGCATATTTACAAATGCCACAATGCCCTTCGTGCTCTGCAGTTCGGGGTCTTTCTGTGTATTTGTCACCGTCAGTTTTGTTCCCTTCAGTATGTATAGATTTCCATCAACCGATGGCACGGATACCGACCCGGTAATATGAAGTTTAGTACTTAAAATAAGGTCGCCATACAATTCCTTATACTCTTTTGCCGTGCTGTGAATGGCGCGCCAGTTATCCGCTGTTATATTGAGACTAAGATTCGGGTCGGTAAGGTCCGATGTACGAATGCTGCCGGTGATCGTTGCTTTATTACCCGAGCTGTCCAGTATCGTAAAATTGTCAAACGTCATCTTGTCGCCTGCAAAGGTGATATGCTCGGCAGGCATTTTAAAGTCTGTATTGAGCCGTGCAACTGTTGTTTTCAGGTTATCAGTGTGCAGCTCCCCGGTTATCGCCGGGTGCGATACTGTTCCCTGAACCTTTAGATTGCCGCGCAGGTAACCGGAACTGTTGCTTATCTGGTGCATGCTGATGCCTTCAAACGCGTGCAGCGCCAGCGCATTTACTGCAATATTAAAATTGAGGGTATTGGCATCGTTGTTCTTTAACGAATAAATGCCCGTAAGCGAAATGTCGTTCCCCCACCCGGTCAGCGTAACCCTGGTGTTCAGCTCATCATCCGCTTTATTATCCGCCTGTGCGCTGAGGTTTCCGAGCGTATCGCCATACACCGAGAGGTTCTGTATCTGCAGGTTTCCCGTCATTTTCACAACAGGCGACATTTGCTCGATCGTAACATTTCCGCCCAACACACCATTTGCTGGCAGTGTATCATTCTTGCTCGCTATGTCGGTTATATTTGCCAGTTGAAAATTACTGATGTCAATTTTCAAAGGGCTGTCGGATCCCTGCCTGTCGCTGTTGGCTTTAATAAACTGGCCCTTATTGCTGATCTCGAAGTTCTGTACATAAAAACCCTTAGGCGTTAGTACGATCTTGTTGGGCTGCGCCACATCCCACACCCCATAATTAAGTTTCAGCCCTGGCTGCAGCCGGATGATCTGCGAGTCACCAATGGTCTGCATGCTGGTCTTTATGGCAAAACGCTCCGTTCTGCCGGCATCAGACAGGCTCACATCTGCTGTCAGTACATTTCTGTCCAGCGCTCCGTGAATATCGGCATAGTACAAAGCATAGTTCGATTGGCTGACCTGGTCCACATTCAGCTTGTATGTTAGTGCCGAATCGCTTCCCCTCACCTGCATGGCCGCATTTTCAATAGTGTACGAACCATAAACTATCTCCGGCGTATTAACGTTAAAGGTCAGTGACCGCGGTGTAAGGCTACCGTCCACATGGATCGAGTCAAAAGAAGTAAGGCCGGGTAGCAGTCCGTGCAGCAAAGGCTTGTCGTAAACATGAGCTACAAGGTTGAGATTGTAGTCACTTGGCAGGGCCTCTTCTTTCTTCGGCTGCGGCTGCACCGCTGCTTGCTTCTTAGACTGATGCGTGCCTTTCTTTTGTGTTAGTCTCACAAGGTCTATTTTCAGGCTGTCGCTGATGGCGTTGGTATAATGCCGGTTAATGTGGTCCTGCACTACCGCGGCTACCTTGGTCAGCGGGGTCTTCCCGGTAATGTGGGCATCCATCACCCCCAGGCCAATGAATATATTTTGCCCCGTATCTGCAGACGGACGCGACAACGCATTAACGCTATCCATAAAATATCTCTTCCCATCTGCAACCACCGCAGCCTGGTACCAGGTGAAACTGCCTCTCGGATAGTCAGGATTCAACTCCGGAAAATCAGCATGAATCACACCGCTCGTTTTTAATTCGGTCGCATAAAGCTTCAGAGCACGGAAGTCTATGCTGTCCATCTTTATATCAGCAACTGCGGCGGCATACTTACCGCTGAAATCTGCCGTAGCTTTTACACTGACCGCCATGTTAGCATCTGCCGACTTCATCTCTATCGCCCCACGCTGATCATCTACTTTCCCGGCAAATGTTATCTCATGATACCTGTACCCTTTTATATCCGCCGCGCTGATATGTCCTTCGGCGATCGCAGTCATCGTTTTAACATCAAAACTCTGTCCTTTCACATTCATATCGGCCGTCACCATGCCCATTATCGAATCTTGCTTCAATATGCGGCCCACATTCAGTTGATCCGTTCTGATCGCAAGATCATATTTCTCCCGGTTCTTGCCCGACGACGTCGCTATCATACCCTTCATATACGCACGGCCGCCCGTACTTGCAAAATAGAGGTCCGTGTTATAATCCATTTCATTCCCGGCTACCTGGCCGGTAA
>CAYNGS010000379.1:0-3864 GCA_964396625.1 uncultured Flavipsychrobacter sp. | reverse complement strand
ACAGCATGAAAAAATGACCTGGATGCTTCGTGCCTATTTATGATAGGTAAAGGTAGCACGCAAACTACTAGTAAAATATTCTGAAACTACTAATCAAAAACCGAACAAAAATGAAAAAATCAATTTCAGCCTTAGCCGTAATGATTCTATCCGCAATTTCAAGTTTCGGGCAGAAAACATATACTCTTGATAAGTACCATTCAAAAGTTGGGTTTAGCGCGACGCACTTCGGAATCTCGCACGTCGAGGGAAGTTTCAAAATGATTGACGCTACACTTCAGGCAAAAAAGGCAGATTTAACAGATGCTGACATTTCTTTCACTGCTGATGTCAATTCTATCAATACGGATGTTGAATACCGGGATAATGATTTGAAAAGTGCAAATTATTTTGATGCTGCCAAGTTTCCTGTAATAACTTTTAAGAGCAAGGCCTTCACCAAGGTAACTGGCAAAAAGTACAAATTGGTCGGTGAAATCACAATACATGGTGTTACAAAACAAGTTGAATTTTCGGTTTTGTTCAATGGTGTCGCCGTAACAGCGATGAAAAAGCCAACCGCCGGCTTTACAATTACGGGAAAGATAAACCGGCTTGATTTCGGCGTTGGCAGCGCTCCCGCGACAAGTGGCATCAGCAATGAAATAGAATTGAGATCCAATGTGGAGTTTACTATTGCAGATAATTCGAAATAGCAAAAAGATAAAAACAACATGCAAAAGAAGAATATCAGATTTACACAAGGGTTTCTTATCCTCGTAGGTATTGCAGTAACAACAATGTCGGGTTGTTTAAACAACACCACAGACAAAGGAAAATCAACTGGTGATACTACAGCAACAACTGCTGCGCCCACCTTGGCAACCGATATGGACGTATTGCTTATCCGCTTTGACAGCCTTGACTTTGACGTTTACTCGCACCAGAAATGGGATCAATTGCAGGTCAGCCATGCCGAGGACGTTTTAGTTCACTATCCAGATGGCAGCACTACAAAAGGTTTACATGACCATATAGAAGCTTTGAAACCGATGTTTGTTTTTGCGCCAGATACTAAGATCACGGAACATCCGGTTAAGTTTGGCACCAACGGCTGGACATCTGTGGTGGGTAGCATGGAAGGTACATTTACACAGCCTATGCCTACAGCCAATGGAAAAACAATTCCGCCGACTGGTAAAAAATTCAAATTATCCATGAATACCGTGGGTCATTGGCAAAATGGGAAAATGATAGAAGAGTACCTGTTTTGGGACAACCAATCTTTTATGAAACAAATCGGTTTAAACAAATAAAAAATCACAATTATGTTTTACGAAAATTACTATTGGGAAATGAATCCTATATGGTGGTTCCTGTGGTTTGTATTGCTGATCTGGATATTCGCAACGCCTTATGATATACCAGGACAGCGCAAGAAGAAGAATACGCCACTTGACATTCTGCAAACAAGATTTGCTTCGGGGCAAATCAATGAGGAGGAATATCAGGCGAAGAAAAAGATGCTTGAAGGGCAATAGCTCCTTCTGAATTGTAAATCATTGAAAATAGATCTGAAAATGAAAAAACTGGAGAATAAGGTGGTATTTATTACGGGTGGCAATTCCGGGATCGGGAAGGCCGCCTGCATGGAAGCGGCAAGAGAAGGCGCTACAGTAGTTTTGGCAGACCTGGCAGGCAAAGATCATAAGGGAACTATAGATGCAATAGAAGCATTAAACGCTAAATGTATGTTCGTACCGATTGATGTAGCAGACGTAAACAGTGTAAAGCAGGCAATCAACGCTACAGTGGATAAATTCGGAAGGATTGATGTCGCATTCAATAACGCAGGGATTGGAGGTGCATATTCCGGTATACACGATATGCCCGAAGCCGTCTGGGATAAGATCATTGCTGTTAATCTCACGGGGCAATTCTATTGTGTCAAATACGAGCTGCAGCAGTTCCTTAAACAAGGCGGAGGCATAATTGTCAACATGTCGTCATTAGGTGGCCTCAAGGCGGAGCACGGACTGGTTGCTTATACAGCAGCCAAGCACGGCGTATTGGGTCTTACCAAAAATATTGCCGTGCAGTATGCCGCGCAGAACATACGGGGTAACGCTATCTGTCCTTACTACGTAGAAACGCCATTGCTCAGTGCCGCCCCGGAGGCAGTGCACAGCTCCTGGATCGAGGGTACGCCAGCCAAACGCTTATGTACTCCTGAAGAAGTGGCAAAGGCTTTCATCTATCTTGCTTCTGAAGATTCCAGTTATTGCAACGGAATTTCACTCATTTTGGATGGTGGGGTAATGGCATAATCTAGTGCTGTGATATTATATTTTTGAACTGCCTAGCGCAGATTGGAGAATGCTCTCCTAAATAAACATTCTGATCCGCTAATGTGTTTTTCTGCCAGTGCAAGTTTCGGAGCCGGTGTTGTCCTTTCCGTAATTGGTGTTGCATCAATTAGAAAGGTGCAGCATCCATCGCAGATCTTTTTCGCAAGCGTTCCTTTGATATTTGCAATTCAACAAATTGCAGAGGGACTTTTATGGGTAACATTGCCAATGCCGGACTATCAGGTAACGCAAAAGGTTATTACGTATTTTTTCCTTTTTTTCGCGCAAGTAGTTTGGCCTGTTTGGGTACCCCTTGCATTGCTATTTCTTGAAAGAGAACAGACACGAAAAAAAGCACAGAAAGTATTTGTGGGCATTGGTGCAATTGTATCCTGCTATCTTGCTTATTGCTTACTGTCATACAATGTTCACGCAAAAATAGTTGGGTATCACGTTTCTTACGAGCAGGATTTTCCTCCATTATTCAGAACCTCTGTTGGCGTTCTTTACGTATTGGCTACAATTATACCTCCATTTTTGTCGCATATCAGGAGAATGTGGCTGCTTGGAGTGGCTACATTGATTTCCTACATAGTAACATCAATATTTTATGACAACTACCTTGTTTCGGTATGGTGCTTTTTCGCTTCAGTAATAAGCATGTCTATTTATATAGTGATGCTGGAGATTAATAAAATGCACTTGGATGAGCAAATTATTCATTCAAAAGACAAGATATAGGGTTGGCCATTACACATATCAATAGATTTTTTATGGAAATTCAATTACAAATTGCCTGGCTTTTCTTATTGGCTATACCCATAGCTTGTATTGCATGGACGGTAACACATGAAGAAGTGTTTCGGGAGCCACGGGAATATTGTGTCAAACGGAGCCTGCAGGGTAAAACGCTGTTAGAGCGTAAGTTCTTTTACCTGTTTACGTGTGAATATTGCTTTAGTCACTACATAACAATATTTATTCTTGTACTAACGGGATATAAGTTGGTGATGAGTGACTGGAGAGGGTATTTAATTTCCGGATTCTCTCTTGTTTGGGTTTCTAATATCTACATGAGTTTATTTGGTTTTCTAAGGCAGGATATATCAAAATACAAGATGGAGATTAAAGAGATGATGAATTCAGGGGAGCAACGTAAAGAACTATAAATACGAAGTTGACTTACAGAAGGGTAAAAAAATTAATTCTGAAGTACTGCTGAAATATAGAACGATGCTTAGATATAGGGATTCGCAGCCATATAAACACGATAATAGTCCAATTCACTATCTGTTGATCGGGCTGTCTGTTTCGATAATTGTGGTGGCTGCATTGGTTTTCTTCATGTAGAATAATAATAACTATAAAAAACACATAATGACTACAAAGACAATAGTGCTTGCTTCAAGACCTCAAGGAGTGCCTACTGGCGCAAATTTCAGATATACGACTATTGAGTTGCCAGCACTTGCGGATGGTGAAATGCTTCTAAAGGGCTTATTCTATTCAGTTGATCCGTATATGCGTGGCAGAATGA
>CAYNGS010000378.1:0-3871 GCA_964396625.1 uncultured Flavipsychrobacter sp. | reverse complement strand
GTCCTGCTCAAGATTAGTAACGTGGAAGTATACCTCGTCCCCAACAAACACACCTTCAATATTGTCAGGTACCAGGTGAGATCTTATTGCAGTCATGTACACATCAACGCGGTTCCCGTTGCGAACAACATTTGCTTTCTTTTCGCCCATAGTGACGAATTCATTCTGGTTCTTGGCAATATCAAAGAATTTCACCTGCTTATCCTTTATCAAACTAGCCGGGCAAGCCTGTGCATAGTGCGGCTCCCCGATCGTTGGAAAATCAAGGATCAACTGCATCTTGTCACCTGATATATCATACAACTGGGCAGACTGGCACAGCTCAGGCCCGGTGGGCAGATAACGGTCTTTAGTGATCTTATTGTAGGCAACAAGGTATTTACCCCATGGCTTCTTTGTGTCACCACCGGGCACCATCAGGTGACCCACCGAATAAAAGGTCGGGGCCCGATCCAGCACCTGCAGATCGCTGATTCTCCATTTTACCACTTCTGAAGAAAGGAACATAGAAGTGTATGCATTGCCTTTCCCATCAAATTCGGTGTGCAACGGGCCAAGGCCTGGTTTCTTAACTTCGCCGTGCAACGCTGCTTCATATTTTATAACAGGTATTCCACAGAAATCTCCCTCAAATTGCTTGTCCTGTATAGCCTTCGTCATCTTGGCAAAAGAAAAAACAGGGATCAAAGCAGCCAGCTTACCGCTGCCAACAAAGTATTCACCGGTTGGGTCTACATCACAGCCGTGCGGAGATTTCGGGCACGGGATCATGTAGACCATGTCCGGGCAATCTTTCGGATCTAACAACAATACGTCCTTCTCAATAACCGATGTTGCTGTCTGCTTGTTTTCATCAAATGTGTTGTGTGCGTACTCAGCAGGAACTTTCTTGCCCTTGCCTGCTTTTGCATATTCCTCAGCTTTTTTCCAGTTTACAGCCACAATGAAGTCTTTGTCTTTTTGCGAAGCGTTCACTTCAAGCAGTGTATAAGCCTGCTCCGTATTATAGCAGGAGAAGAAGAACCAATCGTGCGAAGGTCCTTTTCCCGCATGGCTCAGGTCCAGGTTCATACCCGGCAATACGATCTGAAACGCAATATTCATGTGGCCGGTGTTCTTATCAACGCTTATAAATGACGCTGTGCTCTTAAAATTCTGTTTGAATGAGCTTATCGGCACATCGGCATCGCCCAGCGGCACTGAAAAACGAGTGCCGGCAACCACATATTCGGTATTTTCAGTAATAAACGGCGATGAGTGGTTTCCCGCACTGTTTGGTATCTGAATAACTTCCATTGTCTTGAATGTGGTCAGATCGATCCTAGCAACGCGTGGTGTATTGTTCGCATTAGCGAACAGCCAGCGACCGTCCTGCTCTCCGTTGGTCTGCGACAGATCCAGGTGGTGCTGGTCGTCCCATGGCACCTGGCCGTTAGTTGTGTTCAGCATGGCCTTTGTTTCTTCACTGTATCCGTATCCGTTTTCCGGGAAGACGGAAAACACAGGTATTACTTTCAACAACCTGCCCGAGGGCAAACCATAAACAGTTACCTGCCCACTGAAACCGCCGGATACAAAATTGTAAAATTCATCGTATTTGCCCGGCGCGACATAGACTTTTGACGCAGCATCACCTGCAACAGCAGATTCCGCACTTTTCATTTTACAACTCTGCGTGCCGGAAAGGACCGCGACCGAGCAAAGTGCTAAGAGAACTTTTTTCATAATTATTGATATAAGTGTATGTTAGAAAATTAGTTTTTACCATCATTGTTACGCATGAACTCAAGTATATTGCGGGCATCGTCATCACTCAAGTGCTGGTTTGGCATACGCACCATACATTTTTCCAGCAGCGCCTGTGCGGCAGGGTCCTTATCGATCATCTCATCGGTATTGGTCGCAAAATTCATGATCCACTCAGGTTTCCTCCGGTCTGTCACCCCCTTCCAGCCGGGGCCAACGAGTTTCTCGTCAGTGAGTTTATGACAGGCACCACACTTCACGTCATATATGGCCTTACCTCCTGTGATCATCCCTTTGTCCAGCGGGTGTGTAAGTTTTACGTCGGTAAACTTGCCTTTTCCCTTGGAATCATCCGTAACAACTGCGACACCGGATTTGTCGCCCGGCTCTTTCATGGTAGAACTACCGGGAGTTTCTCCCGAAGGTGACTGGGAATTCGATCCGCAGCTGTAAAAAAACAGGCAGGCTATAATTGTCGCTGCTAAAAAATGTTTACGATTCATAATTGTTTGTTTTATTAGTTTATTAATTGATTGTTTTTGAAAGTCAAAAGTAGATACCCTTAAGACCCGATTTTATGACCGTGGTCATATAAAAGGACAAAAAGGTCTTTTTTTTACCTGATTTTCGTCATGGTTTGCCAGTCAACTATTCCAGACCTTTGTTAATTATTTATGTAAAAACAAGCGTTAATGAATAGTTCTGCCTTACACACCTTCCATATACCGGTTCTCGGATTGAGCTATTCTATTGACACCCCCGTAAAAGTGGCACGCTACGGGATCTCTTCGGTAGTATCAATAATTGAAGACGAACTGATCGAAAAGATGAGGGAGTATCATTGTGCGCAGGCAGATGAGGAGTATGTGCCCATCACCGTTAAAGATGAAGACTACAGGGCACGCCGCATCACTGCATATCTGAACCTGCTGAACAGGATCGTGAAGAACCAGGTGAAGAAATTGAGGCATCTGCCATTTGAAACGGGCAGTGATATAGTCAAATACTTTGAAATGCTGCCCGACGATTCCGACGCAAAGAAACTGTACAATGAAATGAAGGCCACACCGGACGGCGACGCGAAGATGGAAATGCAGGACCGGCTGCGGCGCAGGATAAAAGCAGGCGCAATTGATGTAAATATCATGTCAAAAATCGACAACCTGAGTTATGCAAGCGATGGCACTCCACTGCCCCCGGAATTCTCTGACGCGCTCGCTGCTTTCAGAGGATTCGCTAACAGCAGCCTGAATTCGTCGGTGGTATTGTCTGCCGGCTACAACCCTCGCCTGTATGCTTACATCGAGAACTTTAATGATTTTTTCCCGGATGGCGATGGAAACCTGCAGAAAAAAATAATTCTGAAGGTGAGCGATTACCGATCCGCGTTGATACAGGGAAAGATACTCGCCAAAAAAGGCATATGGATATCTGAGTTCAGAATCGAGTCAGGATTAAACTGCGGCGGCCATGCTTTCGCAACCGACGGATACTTACTTGGGCCCATATTGGAAGAATTCAGACTGAAAAGAGATGAGCTGGCGCTCGAACTATATGAAATGTGCACCAGCGCCAACCGCGCCAAAGGAAATAACATATTTCAAACGCAGCCAACACTAAAAATAACCGTGCAGGGTGGTATCGGTACTGCAAACGAAAATAATTTTCTGCTGGAATACTACAATATGGATGGTACAGGCTGGGGCAGTCCCTTTCTTCTTGTACCCGAGGCCACCAATGTTGAGTCGAATACATTACAGCAGCTATCTACCGCAGAGCCTGCTGATTTCTTCCTGAGCGGGGCTTCACCATTGGGTGTGCCGTTCAATAACTTTAGAAAAAGCACGTCGGAGTTGCAGAGAACGGAGCGTGTAAGCAAAGGAAGACCGGGGAGCCCGTGTTACAAAAAATTTCTCTCTTCCGATACCGAGTTTACCGACGCCCCCATCTGTACCGCGTCGCGGCAATACCAGGACCTTAAGATAAAGCAGTTGAAAGAAAAGGATCTGCCTGCGGACCTGTACGAAATACAACTAAATACTATTATCGAAAAGGACTGCCTGTGCGAGGGCCTGGGATCTTCCGTATTACTAAAAGATAATATCCCCATCTCGCACAATCTCAC
>CAYNGS010000377.1:0-3882 GCA_964396625.1 uncultured Flavipsychrobacter sp. | reverse complement strand
CATAATGCGAATTCCGAAACAGGCAATTTTAAAGAAAGAAAAGGAGCCGATAGCCAAGAGCCTGGGAGAAGGCCTTAAATTTGTTTTTCGCACGCAATTGGTACTCGCCGCTTTGTCGCTCGATATGTTCGCCGTATTATTTGGCGGCGCGGTAGCGCTTTTACCGATATATGCTATTGACATTCTTAAGGTCGGAGAGGTTGGTTATGGCTGGATGCGTGCGGCCCCCGGCATCGGCTCTGTGATCGCTTTATTGATACTGTCATTCATACCATTAAAGAAGAATCCCGGTATAAAGCTGCTGTTGTGCATCGCAGGATTCGGTATTACCACGATCGTGTTCGGGTATTGTGGTTATTTCGGTGTCGGCAAATTTGCCAGCGTGTTCGGATTTGGCATTTCCTGGGGTTTTCTGATAGCATTTGCCATGTTGCTGCTCGGGGGCATGTTCGATGCAGTAAATGTGGTGATCAGGGGAACGATCCTCCAGATATACACTCCCGATAGCATGCGGGGAAGGGTAGCTGCTGTAAATACCATGTTCATTAGTTCCTCCAACGAACTGGGCGCTATGGAAAGCGGTATCACCGCGCGGTGGATGGGGACGGTGCCGGCTGTGGTTTTTGGTGGCTTTATGACCCTGGTAGTTGTAGGAGTGACTTATTTTGCCGCGCCCATGTTAAGGGCTCTGAACCTTGACACCCACAGGAAAAAAGAAGATAAGCAGGAAGGTGTTTAGTTGCTTCCGGCGCTTTTTTCTATCGAGATCAGTCTGAACGAACAGAGGGCAATTATTACCATAAAGGCAGCAGCCAATAAAAAAATATTGGCGCCGAAGACCCTGTAAATATAAGCTCCGGATACCAATCCGATGATACTGGCAACACTGCCGGCGCTGCCGGCAAAACCCTGAACAGAGCCCTGGTATTTGTCACCTGCTGCATTGGACATGAGCGCCAGGAATGACGGCCACATGATCCCGTTACCAAAGGAAAAGAACAGCACGCCGGTGTATATTAACGCGATTGATTTATAGCAAAACAAAACAAAAGCAACCGCAAGCATCAGATTGCCGGCAATCACCATTGCACTTCCTGACATACGTGGTGACAGCCACGTCAATACCGGCCCCTGAACAACTACCAATATGCCGCTTAATACCGCAAAGAATATGCCGAGTTGAAACAGGTCCCACTTTAGTTGCTGCACTACATAAACAGGGAATGAAACATAAAAAAAGTTGAACCCCAGAAAAATGAGGAAATACAAAACAAGGAAATAGGCGACAGTTGGCAGCCGCAAAACAGTGAAAAAATTTGTTTTTCCGGGCGCGCCTGGGTTGTAACATTCTTTGGACTCCTGACCCAGCACTTTGTGCACCGATATCTCATTTACAGTAGCTTCTAAAACTTTCGGTTTCGTCTCGTTAAGCCCAAATGCAATCACAAACAGCCCCGTTAGCGAAACCGCCATAGCAGCAATAACGGGAAGTGAGATGCCAAGTGCAGTGGCGCCAAGGATTCCGGCCAGAGCGGGACCGACAATATATCCAAGATTAGATGATGCACTGATCTTTCCAAAGTTCTTTTTTCGATCCGCTTTGTTCGAAATATCAGCCAGATAGGCATTTGCTACAGAAATGTTGCCGCCCGTTAGCCCATCCACCGCCCGGGATACAAACAGTAGAAAAAGGGGAAGGGTGTTTGCAAATATTTTCAAAAAATCGTTGTGCGGGGAAGTTCGTTTTGCGGGAATGTAAATTGCAACCAGGAACAATAGCCACCCGGCAAAAGTTCCGGCTTCGCTCAACAGTAGTATCTTCTTTCTTCCATATTTGTCCGACCAGTTGCCAAGCACAGGCGCACCGATAAACTGGAATGCCGAATAGGTGGCACCCAAAAAACCGTAACTCAATTCGTTGCCGCCAAGTTTCAGAACAAGGATAACAAGGAAAGGCAAAATGATACTATAACCCAGCGTGCTAATGAAATTGATCAGTAATATCGGGAACAATGAGATTTTTTCATTAGTCATTAGCATCATTTTTTGACTACCGCTGCCGGTCTTCTTGCTGCTGTATCCCTTATTTCAACTGTTGAATGTAGCTCTGCTCCACCTTGGGATATCCTAAAGCTATTGCTTTATCGGCGTCTTGCCGTGCTTGTGTTTTATTGCCTTTTTGAAAATAGCATTTCGACCTCAGATAGTACGTTTCGCCCATTTCCGGTTTTAGTTCAATCACTTTATTATAGTCGTTTATTGCAGCATCGAATTGGCCCCTTTCCACCATGTATATTCTTGCGCGGTTCATATACGGGATGTAAGCCTGCGCATCCTGCGCCCCGGCATTCATTTTTATGGATGTCGCGTATTCTTTCAGGGAAGAATCTGTTTGACCGATAATATCCAGGAAGTTTGCGTAATTACTGTGCGCTTCGGGGAAATTTGGTTTTAACTGAATGGTTGTTTTAAAGCAGTAGGCTGCGGAGTCATACTGCTTCTTGATCGTGTAGACAATACCGAGACCGAGGTAGACGCCGTCGCTCTTGTTATTTATTTTCAGGGCCTTATCGTAGTTGGCCTTTGCGAGGTCTATCTGGCCCATATTCCGTTGCAGCTCGGCGAGGCAAATGATCGCATTCAGATAATCTGGTTTATGCTCAATTGCCTTGACGAAGTAATAATAGGCTGAATCGAGGTCGGTTTGTTTTTCCTTGGGCTCGGTAGCTGCATCATACTGTGTGTCATATTCCTGGCCAAGGTAAAAATAAGCCACCGGGGCCTCCGGGTGTTTTTCCCTGTCGTCGGTCCAAAGACTTATCGAGTCGTGCCAGTCCTTACTTCGCTCATTGGTCATAACGCCAAGCGCCAGGCAATACGCAAGAGACACACCAAGTGCAAGTTTTGCCCTGGAGCTTTTCTCTGATCCTTCGAAAAAACCGGAAACGAACCAACCCGCCATGAAGAAAAGGCCGAGGTAAGGAACATAACCGTAACGGTCCGAAATTATGGCACCGCCCACCGGTATGAACTGCAGCAGGAGGAAGATGTTGATCATAAAAAAGCCGACACCGAAAATGACCGCGTTATTTTTTCTTCCGAATCGCCAAAGTGCCGCAACAAGAGCGATCAGTATCACCGGGTATACATAATATGAGCCGGGCAGGGCTCCGTTTTCTTTGAGCGGGTAAGGATAAAAATTGCTCAGCCCCAGTGGCAGGACCGCCTTCCATAAGTAGGTGCATAGCGCATAAGCGCCAAGCGCAAAACGCTCCAAGGGGTTAAATTTCACATCAAGACTGGCCAGGGCTCCTATCTTATCCTGGGCCTGTATCGATAAAATGCCAAACAACAACGCAAGAGCAAGATGCGGTATCTTATCGATCAATATCTTAAGCGACCATTTCCTTTTTTCGTAAAAGTCTATCAGGAAAAGGGTGATCGGCAAACTTACGGCAACAGATTTTGCAAGCAGCGATATTGCAAACAGCACAATGCCGGACAAGTACCAGATCATTTTTTTGCTGCCTTCGGCTCTCAGGTAGTTCACATAGGTTGTGCACGACAAAATAAAGAACAAACCAT
This sequence comes from uncultured Flavipsychrobacter sp., assembly GCA_964396625.1. Lineage (GTDB taxonomy): Bacteria > Bacteroidota > Bacteroidia > Chitinophagales > Chitinophagaceae > Nemorincola. Next base: position 297 of record CAYNGS010000377.1, on the reverse strand, counting down.
AGAGCACGTCTTTACGGCCCGCCGCCCAGGCTACGGACTCCACATGCATGGGATGGAGGCCGAATAGCAGCGCAGTAATCGCAGCTGCTATCGTCCGATGGGTAAGCCCCCTTACAAAAAAGTAAACAGAAATTGTTACCAGCACATGCAGGATCAGGCTGTCAAAATGGTAAATGAACGGATCCAGTCCCTTATAGCCATATTCGAATGCATAGAGCATGATCGTAAGGGGGTGGTAGTTTCCCATCACCGGGTTGTCAGTCGAGAAAATCCTTTTGATCCCCTCTGCCGAGTTAT